>DAMAVY010000418.1:0-3186 GCA_032077725.1 Clostridium sp.
ACTATTTCATCATCTACTGCTACATTTGCAACCATTCCTATGGCGTCTTCTACTCTAGTTCCATTTGCATTAGATCCATTAAACTCTACTCCATATCTTTTTACCTTGTGAGATTCTAATGTGCTAACTCTCCCATCTAGAATATTTATATCTTTTCTAGTAGCAAGTCCTACAGTTGGATCTATTGTTAGATTTACACTTTCTACATTGGATATCTCTAATACAAATTTAATATATAAATCTTTTGCAGTTCCATCAGTTAAAACAGGCTTATATGTTTCAGGATACTTGCCAATTGCAATTAAATCTCCATCTCTATCAAAAACTCCAGCTTCTCTAACCATAAACCCGCCTATATCAGCCGGAACTGAAGTTTCTATTATTATCCAATGCGGATTGCTTGGGTCCACTTTTTTTATGTTTATGTTTCCTCTCCAAACCTCCCTTTTTAAATTATTTTGAGAATCTACTGGATTATAATAAGCTCCTAATCCATCACCTAACGCAAAATCAGTTAAATCAATTTTCCTACCATCAACCGCCGCTTGCGCTAGTTTGTTTTTACCTATACTAGTTAAAATTGTATAGAATTGTTCTGCCATTATTACACTTCCTTTCTAGGGTATGTTATTAATTCTTCTGTTAAATTCATATTTAACATATTAAAACTATTTGTTTTTAGCATCATGCTATTTATTACATTTGGATAAACTGTTATATTTTCTGTAAAGTTCACAATAGGTGCATTAAAGTTATTCGCTTTTAAATTAATTTCATTAACCAATCTTGGGTATACTTTTATTTTTTCTGTGGAATTTCCAATTACTAAGTTTGATATGGTATCATTCATTTCTATACTATCTTTAACTTTCGGTCTTATTGTTATTGTTTCACCTGAAATACAAGTACAACCAGTAATAATTTCCGGAGTTTTAGTTTTAAATTTCATTGTTAGGCTGTGTGGTAAATGTGCAGGTTTTACGTCTTTAATTGTACTTTCTATATCTCCTAGGTTTATATAAGTAGAATTTACATTTGTGATGCCTATATTTATTTCTCCATCAAAATCAATATTGGTGCCTCCATTTGTATATGAATCTATCAAAGCTTTTATTAGATTGCTCCCAACTTTACCGAGGCCCCTCCATTTAGCTTTTATAGAACTCCTACGACCTTCTAAAGGTTTATCTATATCAATTTTTAATTCTAATTCTTTTTCATATATAGCTAAACCCCAAGTGGCTGTATCAACAAAGAGTTGCTTTTCTAAATCCTCTATATCTAAACTTATTTTTTCGAATTCTATTTGTTCAGTTTCCATTATTTCTTTAAAAGCTTGGGATAATCTTAAGTGAATAGGTAAATACTCCAATAACTTATTCATTTATTACCACCGTCCCAAGAATAGCTACCTCATTGTTATTTATAGATATATTAGCAGTGCCTAAATTTATGTTTAAATTAGAGTAATCTAAAACTCCTTCACTAGCTAATATAGCAGCTCCAATTCTTGCATAACTAACTAAATTCTCTTTAAATGCAATTGTTTTTAAATACTCTGTTATATTATTACTAGTATTGGTTTTAACCTGTTCATGGGTATATTTATTATCTCTTACAATTGTAAAACTTACATCTATAGATTTATTTACAGCGCTTACAACTGTACAAAAAGCACCAATAGGTGCTTTACCTTCTCCTAATCCTTTAGAATTTGGATCTATATATGTTTGAGTTTTTCCTATTAATGATAAATCAGGAGCTTTTTTATTGCTATCTATTATAATTATTTTTACTGTATTTGGACCATTCCATAAAGAAATAACTTTTGCATCTCCTACCCCCTCTACCTCTTTTGCCCAACTTAAATAATGATGTTTATTTCCTGAAGTAGCAGGGGTTATTACTCTTTCATAGTACCTTTCTAGCAAACTTTCATCTGTTTCTTCATCATATCCATTTGTAACCGATTTTTCATTGTTAACTGATACTATTCCTTCAATAGCGACAGTAAAATCATTTATAGCGCCTTCAGGTACATTTCCTACCGAACCTGGAATCTCACATTCAGCTTTTATATTTAAATGTCCTTCTTGGCCTATAACTTTATTTTCTTTTATTATAAAATTAATTTCACCTGCAGATACTATCATTCCTTCACTTATTACAGAGCCTGGTTCACCATACATCATAACTGTAGTAGTAGCATGAGTTGCTTGTTTTCTTTTTATGCCGGTTCTTTGATATGTGTATTTCTCTAATTCTTCATCTTCTAAATACTCTATATCTAGTTTATTTTTTGCATTTTCCAATGCTCTATAAGTCGTAAAAATTTCTAAACTAGCAGGAGCTATAGCATCATGAATTAAACTGTTTTCTGTTTTATCTTCAGTATTGCTTATTCTATCTAGCATATCTTTTTTAATTTCATCCGGAGTTCTATGCAACAAAATCCACCTCCCCGTAAATAGTAATAACGGTACAACTTATATCAAGTGTACTATCTGTAAAACTAATTTCCATATCACTTATATCAGTGACATATCTATCTAGATTGTATTCAATAGCTTCTCTTACATATCTTTCAGCTTCACTGTTTAAATACCCTTGAGTGAAGCCCTGGCCTATTAGTTCTTCTAGTTCATTCCCATAGTCCCAGCTATATATTAGTTTTCTAAATCTATTAGTTTTAAATAGCTTCCATAGCCATATTTTTATAGCCTCATTACCTTCTACAAAATACATTCTTCCATTCTTATATTTAAAATCATTTCTTGCAAAGTCCCAAGCGTATTCCTTTGCAAGCGGCACTTCCGATTCTTCTATTTCTAATTCTTCATCAATTTCTATAAAAGGAAATATACTATCCATATTATACCTCCTCAAGCCTTGCAATTATAATATAAAGCTGTTTATTCCCTGTTTGTAATACTGCGAGTTTGTCTCCTTTTTCGATAGTATCTACATACTTTCTATAATTAGTGCTGCTCCATGTAGATTTATCATTAGAATACTTATATGCTCTTGTATATCCATTTAGCAAGTAATCTGCTATTAATATGTTGTCCCTATCTACTTGTAAATCTCCTATTTTAATTACTAAATTTGGAGGTGGAGATAATACAATTGCTATCATTACATTGTCTTTGGATTCATTCCTGCCTTTTATTATTTCTACCATTTTGC
>DAMAVY010000419.1:0-3182 GCA_032077725.1 Clostridium sp.
TCAGTCAGTGAAGGAGATAAAGTATTACTTTATTTTGATGTTCATGACAATCTAAAGGGAGGGGAACTTGAGTTATCTCAAAATCTTAAATTTACCGCATTGTTTATAGTAATTCTTATAGGAATAGTATGCCTAATTATACTTTCATTAGTCTTAAAGAACACAATTGGAAAGCCTTTTAGTGAATGGTACAAACTTTATACTTATGGTTCAATTAATATCGAAGAAGATTATAGTGTGTAAAAATCAATTCCTAGTTTTTAATTAATATTCTAGTTAAATGCTTTAAAATTAGTAGGTGAGAGAACTGAAGTATAATATAGATATTGCTATAAAAAATATAAGAAAAGCGTAACTTTATTGATTTAGAATAGGAGAATGAAATTATGATTAAAAAGTTTAAAATATTTATTATGTGTGTTTGTGTATTATTAAGTGTGGTTGGATGTGCTTCTAAGACGAGTAAAAGTATGTCCTATACGTATTCTGTTGAAACTGGAGACAAAATTGAAATAACTTTGGATACATCTGATGAGTACGAATTGACATCTAAATTACCATTTAGTATTTTGCATGATGGTGAAACGTTGAGTCAAGGTAAATTCATTACAGCAGAAAGTTATAGTGAGTATGAAGCTGTTGTTAATTCAGATGAAAAAGCTAAGCTGATTGATTCTGGAGATAAGGATGGAAATAAGTATTTATTTTGGTCTTATAATGGTTCAGAGTATAATTATGCAGTTTTGATTGCTGATTCTAATACAGCAGTTTTGATTGGTAACCTAGTATCTGAGGAATCTGCAAAAGAATGTTTTGAAAGAATTGATATTAGCAAGGGAAAATAGCCCCTGGTGTTAAAATAGTTGTCATAGGAAATAAAAAGTTGAACTTTTTATGCAGTTTTTCTGAGTGTGTAAATAAGTCTGTGTAAACATTCAGATAGATATACTAAAAAATAGTTATCCAAAGGAGGTACACAGATTTTCTGTTCCAAGGAACTTTAATAAGATTCTTTAGCAGGACTAATGAAAGGTACGTTATTTAACTTAACATTTAATACAGAACAGATAATTAAAAATTCAAGAACAGCATTTGAAGATGTAGATTCCGAACTGGCAAAGAGACTTCTTGAATGGGTGGAAGACATTATTGAGGTGAAATGATGAAGAAGAAAAATTTATGTGTAATTATACTAATTATACTAATTATAGGAATAGGAGCATGTGGATGTGGTATGAAACAAAATAATATGGAACCATCTGAAATAGTAACAAATGATAGTATAGAAATAAATGAAAGACAAAAAGATATATTAGAAAAACAAGGATTATCTTCAGACATTAATGAACTGACAGTATCTCAAATAAATTCTATTGTGGCAATTGAAAAAATGCTAAAATACCTTGAAAATAAGTATAATCAAGAATTTCAATATGTTGGATATACAGCCACTGGTAATTTGGAAAAAGAAACATTAAGAGCATGTGTGTCTAATGGAGATCCGCAAATTGATAGTTTTGATGTGACAAAAACGGATAATGTATATGTAGATGAGTATATGAATGTTGTGATAAGAGATGATTACACGCAATATGTGGAAGAACTAATGTATTCAAGCTTAGGTAATGAAAGATTAAAAGTTTTTTCAGAAGTATATACTACTGAATTAGCAGAAATTCCATCTGATGAAAACGAGTACAACGGAAATGTTAGTAGTTGGAAAGTTTTATTTATTTATCTTTCCCAGAAAGGTGAGGATGAAATATCAAAAATTTAGCAACAATACAACAGGTATTAGAGAGTAAAAAGTTGGGGTGCGATTGTGATGTTATATTTTTGAAAGAAGATGTTGTGAGTGAACTCACTAAGTATAACTATACGGATTATTTTTCTTCTGAATATAATGAAAAAAGACACACTATAGAAATTGATGTATATAAATAAATTGTCGGTACACTAATTAAAATTTAGGAGGTATTTTGTTAATATGGAGAGGATTAAAAAGTTTGATATAGTTTATATACTTATTTATTTTGCATTTTTTTTGTGTAGTTTATTTCTACCTAAGACCGGTAAATTGGCATTGTTAGATGTTGCTATGGATACCATAAATTTTTTAGGGGTAGTTGTCTACTTATTTTTAAAAAGTAGAAAATTTAAAGGAGTGTCTAGAAGGAGAATCTATGCTTATGTCGTGTTTTTATTTTTATGCTTGTTCTGTACATGGAGTATATGGGGTTTGGCAGTTGACCTAGTATCTGGACCCAAAGTAGTAGAGTTACACAATTTAGAGTTATCAAGTCGAAGACCCAATAAGATATATATTTCACCAAGATACTATGTAAAAGGTGTTGACGCAGATGGCAATAGTTATAGTATAGAGATATCTAAGAGTGATTGTACTCATATCGCTACACTTCAGTCAGTTACTATTAAGTATTATGAAAATACAACTAGGTTGTATGAATTTGAGGACAATGAATGAGAGAAATAATACTTTTCTATTATTAAATCTAAATGTGTGTGGCTTTCTTCGATAGGTACAAAATCAGAGTCTGGTAAAAACTCACTTAAGATCTATTAAATAATTATATAAGTAAGCCAAATATGAAAAATCAATAGATAATTTAATAAAAGTATTGGCGTAAAGCGGTTTTTTATGTATCACAAAAAGATGGATCGCCAACAATTTTTGATAAAAAGATTATTCGGTCATACTTTTTAAACGATGCTCCACTGGAGTCATGTAGTTTATTGATGTAAGAGTTATATATTTGGAGGAGAAAAATGAAGTATTTAATTAAAACAATCTCCCATCTATATACTTTGATAAAGTATATAGATGGGAGATTTTATTTTGATATCAACAAATAAGATATGGTTCTCTGGGACCAGAGAATCAAAGCCAGAGCTTAAAGTGGACTATCGGTTTCAGAATGGTGTCAACTTAACTAAATTAAAAAAAGGTATTATTATTGGAATAATAATATGTGGACCTAAGTCAATACTTAGGTAAATATACACATAGAGTTGTCATATGAGATAATAGAATTATCAGTGTTAGCAAAGAAAGTGTTTGTTGTTTAAGTGGAGAGATTATAAAGATAATAAAGAAAAAGTAATGCCGCGAAGTGCCTTACCATCATAAACATAGTTAAAAGTGAATAATTACTTGACTATGG
>DAMAVY010000420.1:0-3176 GCA_032077725.1 Clostridium sp.
GTTATTGCTGCATCTAAGGCAAAGGATATGTATGGATCACTACTGGCTACAGGGATAGCCTCAGTTGTAATCATTCAATGTATTATAAACATTGCGGTAGTTACAGGATCTATGCCAGTTACAGGAGTACCATTACCTTTCATAAGTTATGGAGGATCATCTCTAGTAATTAATATGATATTTATGGGAATACTACTCAATATTACACGGCAAAACAATGAAAAAAAATCGTAAATATAATATTTACTATACGACTGAAAAATACTTTTGTATTTTTCAGTCGTATTACTTTTGATACTATATTTTTGCAAAAAAAGGATATTAAATATAATAATAACTAACACTAATTAATATGAAGGTTAAAAATACTATAATAATAAGAAATTTTAATATTTATGTAATGAATTAGATAGACAATGATGGTATGATATATGGTGAAATAGTTTATTATTTATTTATTAAAATATTATAAATTAATTATGCAATTCGGTGGTGAAATTGTGGCTAAAAAGGCTAAAGAAAATTATGGGAATTATATTATAGATAATAAAGCAGCCATACTAAAAAGAAAGAAACAAATTATTAGAATGAAAAAAATGTTATTGTTACTATTATTATTAGTTTCAATACTTATAACCTTAGGTTTTACACTGCCTACATTTAATTTGTCCGAAGTTTTAGTTAGTGGAGTAGTTAATTTATCGGAAGAAAGTATTGTCTCGGCAGCAAATATTAAGCAGGGTATAAATATATTCAAGGTTAAAACTAATAATATTCAAGATGAACTTGAAAGTAATCCATACATATTAAGCGCGGAGGTAAAAAGAAAATATCCAAGTAAAATTACTATTGATATAGTTGAAAGGAAATTAGCTTTTTATACACAAATAGGCGAAGGATACTATGTAATTGATGATAGTGGAATAGTTTTAGAAAAAAAAGAGAGCATAGAGGGTATGGAGTTATTAAGACTTGAAGGTATAGATGAGGGTAATTTACAGATAGGAAAGCCTATTCAGAATATTGATAGTGATCAATTGTCAAAATTTTGTAATATATATTCTTTCTTAAAGGAAAAAGAATCCTTTAAAAAATATAGTATCTCAAAACTAGAAGTTAATAATTTTGTGGATTTAAGATTATATGTAAATGAATTATATATTAAACTTGGAACTACGGATAATATAAATAACAAAATTTCAAAGGCTTTTAGCATACTTGAATCTCCAGAACTCAGTGGGCTAAAAGGGTATATTGATGTAAGCTTTGAAGGAAACCCTGTTATTTATAGAGGAAAATAACTAAGGTAATCAAAGGTTATAGTATATTACAACTGTACTATTTTAACCTTCTATTTAAATAGTAGATAACAGAGGTATAGAAAGAGTTAACTTTAAAAAACAAATTCAACTAAAAGTATGTGGGTATTTCATCAAAATGTAATTAGGAGGTAAAATTAGTGAAAAAGATTATTTCAAAACTTGTTATGGGGATTGTATTTGTAATGTTTGGATTTGTTATAGTAACCCAACTTAATACTGTAACAAATAAGAGCGCAGATGCTACAGATAATTCTAAGAGTTCTGATATATTATTAGAAAATGAACAATTAAAAACTGAAAAAAAAGAATTAGAGAAAAAGATTGATGAGCTTAATAATAAATCATTAAAATATGAGCTAGATGCGGCAGGAAGTACAGGTGAAAGTAAAGCTATGTTTGAGGAACTTCAAAGCACTAGACTTAAAGCCGGTTTAACTGACGTAGAAGGGCAAGGCATTATTGTATATATTAATCCTAAAACTACATTATCAAGTAATCAAACGGCAGTTTATCCTACGGAGGCAGTAGAAGATTCTCAGTTGCTTATATTAGTTAATGAACTTTACTCAGCAGGAGCTGAAGCTGTATCAATTAATGAAATAAGACTTGTAGGAAGTAGTGGTATTAGAACTGCTGGAAATAGCATTATTATAAATAATGAAAGGATTTCTCCTTTGGAACGTATAACCATAAAAGCTATAGGGAATAAAACTGTACTAGAAGGTGCAATTAAATTTACAGGTGCTATTCCAAAAGGTCTTGAAAAATCATGGGAAGTTAAGTATGAATTGAAAGACTTAATAGATATTAAGAAAGTTAAAAATTCTATTAATTTTGAATATATAAGAGAAGTTAAAGAAAATTAGGAGTAGGAGTGATGAAATGATTGCAATAATAGGTCTTATAATTGGAGTTATATTAGGACTTGCTTTTAATATAAATTTCCCACTTAAATTATCACCGTATATATCAGTTGCAATATTTGCTTGTATAGATTCCACCTTTGGTGCGATTAGGGCTAGTTTAAATAAAGATTTTCGAGCTGATATATTTGTGTCCGGATTCTTTGGAAATGCTTTTTTAGCAGCAGTAATGGTATACTTAGGTGACAAATTAGGGATACCGGTATATATTGCGGTAATAATTATATTTGGACAACGAATCTTTACAAATTTTGCTGTTATGAGAAGACAATTGATGGATAATATAAAAATACATCACTAAGGAGATATGTAGATGAGAGTAAATGAGGCAAATATTTTTTTGTTTATAGCTGCCATCATTATTGGTGTTTTAATAGCCATGAACATCAGCTTAGATGGTGAACAGAAGTATTTAGATGTGGTACAATACCAAGAAGCCTATGATGAAAGAACACAGCTACAAAATGAAATAAGTGATTTAGAAGATGAATATCACGATATAAATAAAAAAATAGATAAGTATAAAAAGAGTGACAAAACTCAATATGAAGTTATGACAGAGATTACTGAAGAGTTAAATGTTAATAAAATGCTTTTAGGTCAAGTGCCAGTTGAAGGTGATGGAGTAAAAATTACATTAAATGATGATCCAGCACTTTTGGCGGGAGCTCATTTTCAATGGCATATGGTTATTCATGACACAGATTTAGCAATGGTTATTAATGATTTGAAAAGTGCTGGAGTTGAGGCTATTGCTATTAATGGGCATAGATTATCTGTTTCCACTTCAATATTTTGTTCTGGAGCTACTATAGATTTAGATGGAGTTAAGATAGTTGCACCATTTAGTATTGTAGCCATTGGTAATAAGGGCCTTATTGAGACTTTTATAGAGAATCAAACAAATCATATTAAGGCTTTAGAGGCTAGA
>DAMAVY010000421.1:0-3166 GCA_032077725.1 Clostridium sp.
CAATTGAAGAATTTAGAAATGTAAATAATATGTCAAAAGAGGAGATCATACAATTGATTCAAAAAAAGGTTCCAACATATGTTAGAAAGGCCTAGACTTTAATTCTACAATAGATTAATAATAGGAAGTATGTAAAAAAACTTTTATGCTTCCACTATATACTGAGATAGAATTAGAAAAACAAAAATTTGTAGTTGAAAAATAAAAGAATTTTTCAATAAGTAAAGTATATTAAAAAGTAAAGAGGCTAAGTGAGTAATTTAAGGAGGAAATAGTATGAGTCAGCTTAAAGATGAATTATTATTAAAATTAAAGAATAAAACAGCTAAATTAGGAGTCGTAGGACTAGGTTATGTAGGACTACCTCTTGCAGTAGAAAAAGCAAAAGCTGGTTATGAAGTAATTGGATTTGACGTGCAAGATAAAAAAGTACAAATGGTTAATGAAGGAAAAAATTACATCGGAGATATAGTTGACAATGACTTGGAAAAACTAGTTAAAACTGGAAAGCTAAAAGCTACAACAGACTATAGTTTTATAAATGATGTAGATACAGTATGTATTGCAGTACCAACTCCATTAGATCTGTATAAACAACCTGATTTATCTTATGTTGTAAGTTCAACAAAGTCTGTTGCTCGATTCTTAAAAAGAGGAATGCTTATAGTTCTTGAAAGTACCACTTATCCAGGAACAACAGAAGAAGTGCTTAAGCCAATACTTGAAGAAGGTGGATTAAAATGTGGAGAAGATTTCTTCTTAGCATTCTCACCAGAGAGAATAGATCCAGGTAACAAAGAGTTTAAAACAAAAAATACTCCAAAGGTAGTTGGCGGCTGTACAAATGAATGTACAGAAGTAGCTGCTATGCTTTATAGAAGTATATTAGAGAGTGACATTATGGAAGTTTCATCACCGGCAGTTGCTGAGATGGAAAAAATTCTAGAAAATACATTTAGAAATATAAATATAGCTCTTGCAAATGAAATGGCAATATTATGTAAAAGAATGGGGATAGATGTGTGGGAAGTAATTGATGCAGCTAAAACAAAACCTTATGGATTTATGCCATTTTATCCAGGTCCAGGACTTGGTGGTCACTGTATCCCATTAGATCCATTTTACTTAGAGTGGAAAGCTAAAGAGTATGATTATCATACTAAATTGATAGAGACTTCAGGTATAATTAATGATTCTATGCCAGAATTTGTTATAGAAAATGTTATGAAGCTTCTTAATGGACACAAAAAAGCATTAAATGGTTCAAAAGTTCTTGTTATGGGTGCTGCTTATAAAAAAGATATCGATGATATGAGAGAGTCTCCAACTTTAAAAGTACTTGAATTATTAGAAAAAAATGGTGCTGACATAATTATAAATGATCCACTTATTCCAGCATTTACGCATAAGGGTGTAGAATATGTATCTGTTGACTGGAAAAAAGAGATTGAAAATGCGGATATAGTTATTATTACAACTGACCATAGTTGTTACGATTACGAATTCATGGTAGAGAAGGCAAAACTTCTTTATGACACAAGAAATGCAACTAAGAATGTTAAAAGTAATAGAGAAAAAATAAATAAGCTATAAAAATTAAATTAATTACTTAGATACAGTACTACGGAATGTGAGTACTGTATCTAAAAAATTGTATAGCAATCAATATTTTAATTAATATTGATTGATGTTTGAAATAACTATATGCAATTTAATTTAAATATACTAAAAGAGAGTTTTAGGAGGAATTAATATGAAAATTTTTAATGTTGCTGTTATTGGGTGTGGAAGAATATCTTATAAAGGAATAGAAGCTGTAGTAAACAACAAGGAAACTTTAAAATTGGTGGCTACTTGTGATCCTATAGAAGAAAAAGCTGTTGCAAAGAAAAATGAATATATTGAAAAACTTGGGAATGAAACTGTAGTTAATACATATAAGGACTATAAAGAAATGTTAGAAAAAGAAAAAATTGATATGGTATATATTGCTACAGAGAGTGGTTATCATCCACAAATAGCAATGGACTGTATGAATAAAGGTAAACATGTTATAGTTGAAAAACCTATGGCACTATCTATTGCTGATGCTGATAACATGATAGAATGTGCAAAGAAAAACAACGTTAAACTTTGTGTTTCACACCAAAATAGATTTAATGCGGCTATTCAAAAATTAAGAAAAGAAGTAGAAGCTAATAATTTTGGTAGAATGATTAACGGTACAGCTCGAATATTATGGAATAGGAATATGGGATATTATGAACAAGCACCATGGAGAGGAACTTGGAAGTTAGATGGAGGCACATTAATGAATCAATGTATCCATAACATAGATCTTTTACAATGGATGATGGGTTCTGATGTGGATACAGTATATGCTCAGTGTGATACATTCTTAAGAGATATCGAAGCAGAAGATTTTGGTGCAATATTACTTAAATTTAAAAATGGCGCAATAGGAATTATTGAAGGAAGTGCTTGTGTATACCCTAAAAATCTTGAAGAGACTTTAAGTATATTTGGAGAGAAGGGCACAGTATGTATTGGAGGCCTTGCTGTAAATAAGATTGAAACTTGGAGAATTGAAGATTCTAAAGAGAAAGAGGAAGATATACTTGCAGCTCAAGAGTCGGATCCAGATAGTGTATATGGATTTGGACATACATCATTGTTTAAAGATGTTGTAGATTCTATAATAAATAATACAGAACCACTTGTAAATGGATCAGAAGCTAAAAAACCTTTAGAGATAATACTAGCAGCTTATAAGTCAAGAGCAACAGGAATGCCGGTAAAACTACCACTAGAGGATTTCTCAACTATGGATATGAAAGCTACAATTAAGAATAATAATTGTAAATAATTCAAGAGTAATTTATTTAAACTTACTAGATTCAGAGTTATATAAAAATAAAACTAAAGAGACTAAATTTTTTTAGAGTGATGTAATATATACACTTCAATATTAAAAATTAAGCTATATAGGAACTTTATGGGATATTCCAATTCGAAACAGTAGATTCAATTAATATAATGTGCATAAAGTGTACACAGGAGTAGAGGAGTTTTTTATGAATGTATTAATATTACCTGCATGGTATCCCAACAAAAAAGACTATGTTAGCGGAATATTTATAAAACAACAGGTCAGAGCGTTAAAAAG
>DAMAVY010000422.1:0-3164 GCA_032077725.1 Clostridium sp.
TCAGATAAGTGGTAATGAAATTATTAAAATTACAATTAAATCATTTTTGGGAGTTAGGAACAATCTTATAGCACCATCATTATGGTTTTTACCTTGCTTGTTTATAATATATATGTTGCATTATATATTAACTAAGGGTTTAAAAAATAAATATGTAGTACTATTAGTTGCATTTGGACTTATGGTTATTACCCAATCAATATTAAGTAATAATCCCATAGTTACACCGTCATGGATATGGAATATAGATAGCGCATTATATTATTTAGTTTATTTTTCTCTAGGTAGTATATATTTTCCAATGGTGTGTAAGTATACTGATAGTAAGAAATCTATTAAGAGCAAATTGGTCATTACAATATTTTCAATACTAGCTATTGGTTTTACAATTATAGTTTATTTAAAGGGAAGTTGGTATTTAATAGGATATATTAAGTTAGGGTTAATTTCAACCCAGTTATATACAATATTTTCTACGTTAACACTAATATTTGCAAATATATTATTGTCAATGATTTTAGCAAGAATACCAATTTTCGTTGAAATTGGCAAGAATACTTTAATATTTTGTTGTACGGAAAGTTTGGTTAAATTATTATTGCAAAGTATGATTAATATGTTAGGGTTTACTCTAAAATTATCAACCCCTTTTGTTACTATAGTATATAGCTTCTTATGTTTAATAGTATCTTACTTTACATTAGTACCATTCTTAAAAACTTATTTTCCTAAAATGATAGGAATCTATAAAAATGATTATATTGCTTAAGGATTCGTAATGTACTGCCAATAATATGTCAGTTATCTTCAAATATCAGAACAAATATAAGTGCTAAAGATGTATTAAGTATAGCTGCAGAATTGATAAATCAAATGTAACATTATGTTACATATTTAGAAAAAGCTAAATAACGTATGGCTAGAAAATTTCGCATTTGATAGAAAAAAAGTATATTGAGGCTATCAGAGATGGCACTTAGGATACCGATATTTTCCAGTATTAAGAATGAAAGAAGTATGCATAATGTGGAAAACCTTTGTGAGTTTATAAAATTGATGATAGATAATGAAGAAAAAGTAGCCTTTTATCCTCAGAATAGTGAGTATGTGGGAACGAGCGAGTTGGGAAGGCTTGTGGCAGGCACATGGAAAGAAAATTGTATTAACAAAAGTGTTTAATTCAATACTTAAATTAATGAGTAATTTTATTTGGACAATTAATAAAGCATCTGGTGGAATTATTTTTTGTTTAAAGAAGGATATAATAATTATGATTATTTTAACTTTTATATAGATTTTAATAATTATAAAAGTGATATAATATCAGATTTCACATCAAGCAGAAGACGGGATTATAAACATTCTTTAAAGAATAATTTTGTTTTCAGTAAATTAATATCAAATGAGCAAATTTGTGAATGGTATAACATACTATGTGAAAGTTTGAAAAAATTTTATACTAAACCTGTGCATTCATTAGAAGAATTAATAGATTTTGAAAACAATAGATTGAAAGATATAGTTGGTTTTTATTGTGTATATTATAATTCTATGCTAATTGCAGGAAGTATGGTTTATAAATTTAGTAATAAAGTATTTCATACGCGATATTTAGCTGCGAATCCTGTGTATTTAAAGTTTTTTTATATGAATTTTATAGACACACAACTAATCAAAACTGCTTATGAAGAAAGGTTTAGATATTTTTCTTTTGGAATAAGTACTGAAGAAAATGGAAGAATTTTAAACTATAATCTTGCAGAATTTAACGCAGGATTTCGAACTACGTATTAACTCAATAAGACATTTTAAAAAAAATATAGGGAGATAATTATGCTGAAAAATAATTTTGTTATAAATCCGTATACTCATTTAATGCCAAGTTATAGAATTAGTCCATTTATGACTAAAGATATTAGTATAAATAGAAATTTACTATATTCTGGTAATTGTAATGATTATTTTAGACAGAAATTTAATGATAATAATTTCTGCTATACTGTTAATGGCAGACAAGCTATTAATTTAGCGCTATCTAGTTTAAATCTTAAGCAAGAAGACTTTGTAACTATATTAACAACAACAAATAACTTTTATATAAGTAGTTGCGTAACAAAAGAAATAGAAAAAGTTTGTAGATGGTCAAGGAAGGTAGAAAAAAATACAAAAGCAATTTTTGTTAATCATGAATTTGGATTCCCTTACGAGGACTTAATTGAATTAAAGAAGTATAATTTACCGATAATAGAAGATTGTGCACATTCCTTTATTTCTAATAATGCAGAGAATAGTGTTGGAAAAGTAGGTGATTTTGTTATTTATAGCTTATCAAAATATTTTCCAATTCAAACAGGAGGTATTCTTTCGTACAATAAAAATATTCAAATAAATCATAGTATAAATATACAGGAGCAAAATTATATTGAAAAAGTGGTCTCATTTTATATTGACGAAATAGACAGTTGGGCTAATACTAGAGTTAGTAATTATAAATATATAGAAGAAAAAGTTAATGAACTTGGGTTAAAGTCAAGATTTCAATTAAAAGGTTACACAATCCCAGGTGTTTATATGTTTAAACCTGAAGAGAGTATAGATACCAACTTATTTAAAAAAGTTTTATACAGCCAAGGAATTGAAAATAGTGTATTTTATAAAGAAAATGCTATGTTTATACCAATACATCATAGACTTAATACTGGAGATCTTGATTACTTTGTTGAATGCATAAAATACTTTATAAGTAGGTGATTATATGGAAAATAAATTAATTTTGAAATGCATAGATGAAAAAATTTTTGATTATCTAAATAAAAATATTGATATTATGCCAATGAGGTTTAGTAAGCTTATAGCTAATTACTATCCTGATGCAAGAATTAGAAAACTTTATTTTGAAAAACTCGGAGTATATATGGGAGAAGGAACATACGCTAATTTAGGTATGAAAATTGTTATAGGTGAATTAAATGAAAATTATATGTTATATATAGGAAATAATGTTTCTATAGCACCTAATGTAACTTTTATAGTTGAATCATCACCAAATAATTCAGTAAAATTATGTGATTTTGAGTATGTAAAAAACAAACTAATTAAAAACGAGAAAATAATTGTTGAAGATGATGTATGGATAGGAGCGAATGTTACCATATTACCTGGGA
>DAMAVY010000423.1:0-3133 GCA_032077725.1 Clostridium sp.
GAAAGAATTTTCTTAGAGATCAAAATATTACCTCCTTTTCATTTTTTTAAATTGATTATTATATGATTAGAAAGAATAAATTATAATTATATGTTTAAAATATAAATATAATTTATTTTGGATGATTACTTACGTTATTAGTATTTGCATTTTTCATAAATAAATAGTAGGTATGTTTTTCACCCTTTAATAAAATAACTATAAACTACAAATTTTTTCAAAAAAATAAAATGTAATTACATGGGATTAATTAATTTTATGTGGTAATATAATAGTGTAATAGGAAGTAAGATTGAAAGAGTTTGAGGTGTAAAATAGTGATTAAATTTTTCAAAGAATGGGTTATGCCAATATTAATAGCAGTTATATTAGCTGTGTTAGTAAATAAATTTTTATTCTTTTTTGTACATACTCCAACTGAGTCTATGTATCCCACAATAAAACTTAAGGACAAGGTATTTGTACTTAAAACTTATAGGCAGTCATCCATTGAAAGAGGAGATATATTTGTATTTCATTCTGATGAACTTAAAAAGGATTTATTAAAAAGAGTCATCGGACTTCCAGGAGAAACTGTGGAAGTTCAATCAGATGGAAAAGTATATATCAATGGGGAATATTTAGAAGAAGATTATGTTAGCAGTTTTAGTGATAAAACTGGGACCTTTAATGTTCCAGAGGATTGTTATTTATTTTTAGGCGATAATAGAGGAAATTCTGGGGATGCTAGAATGTGGGAAAATCCATATATACCTTTTGATAAAATCATAGGAGAAGGAAAAGTTATTATATTTCCTTTTAATAGAATAGGGAGCTTAAAATAAAATGTGATTATATGGAATTAATTCGTTTTATATGGTAATATAATATGCAATAGAATAACATAAAGTATGATTGAAAGAGTTTGAGGTGTAAAATAGTGATTAAATTTTTCAGAGAATGGGTTGTGCCAATATTAATAGCAGTGATTTTAGCTGTGTTAATAAATAAATTTTTGTTTTTCATCGTAGATGTTCCAAGTGAATCTATGTATCCAACAATTAAAATTAATGATAAGATATTTGTACTTAAAACTTATAAACAATCATCAATTGAAAGAGGAGATATATTAGTATTTCATTCAGATGAACTTAAAAAGGATTTAATTAAAAGAGTCATCGGACTTCCAGGAGAGACAGTTGAAGTTCAATCAGATGGAAAAGTATATATTAATGGGGAGTATTTAGAAGAGGATTATGTAAGTAGTTTTAGTGATAAAACTGGGACTTTTAATATTCCACAGGATTGCTATTTATTTTTAGGCGATAATAGAGGAAATTCTGCTGATGCTAGAATGTGGGAAAATCCATATATACCTTTTGATAAAATCATGGGAGAAGGAAAAGTTACTATATTTCCATTTAATAGAATAGGAAGTTTAAAGTAAAATTTAATAAATATAGAAGACCTAGATTAAAATTCTAGGTCTTCTATATTTATTAGTAAAATGAAAGGCAAGAGTTCTTAGAAGAAGAAAGAATTAAAATGGTGAGATATAAGGTAAAACGTACTAGTAATAATGTATAAAAAATAGATACCTTAATATATGAATGATGACTATATCATATTATCAAGATAGCTTGACTGATTAAAACAAAGGTGTATAATTATAACTTGTACTATAGGTAATTTTCTATTGAGTATTAGAAAATTACAACACATTATTCCTATGAATTTTATTTGAGGATGATGTGAAATTAGGTGAAGTATTATTAAAAAACTAAAGTAAAATCTTTATGGTGGAGCATTGACAGATTTCTTAGAAAAATTGTAATCTAGAGATGTAGTTGTCTAAAAATGGCTACTGAATTTGGTTGGATTTATCTAGAAGTGTGTCTGTTTTTAATTTCATTCTTAAAGCGAGGGAGTATTAGTAAAACTATAATATCGGGGGGATATAAATGATTATTACAGACATTAAAGTTGGAAGGATTATGGTGCCTTTAAAAAAGCCATTTAAAACAAAGAATGGAACAGTGTATAACTATTCTAATGAAGTAGTTGTGAAAATATTTACAGATAATGGGGCTGTAGGTATTGGTAGTGCGGCTCCAGCACCTAAAGTAACTGGGGAGACTGAAAGTTCAATTGTAGGAGCTATTAAGTTTATTTCTGATGCGATTAAGGGTATGGATCTTAACTCTCTTCAGGGAATTTTAAAGGTTGTAGATGGTGCTATTAGAGGAAACAATAGTGCAAAGGCAGCTGTAGAAATTGCAATTTATGATCTTTGGAGTAAAGGATTAAATTTACCATTATACAAACTATTAGGAGGGTTTAAATCCTCAGTAGTTACAGACATAACAATAGTAGATGATGAAAAAATTGAAAATATGGTAAATGATACTTATGAGGCTACAAGAAATGGGTATACTAATATAAAGATAAAACTTGGTAATAATGTAGAGACAGACTTTGAAAAAATTAAGTTTCTAAGACGTGCAATACCAAAAGGAATTAAAGTAAGAGTAGATGGAAATCAAGGATGGTCTCCTAAAGAAGCAATAAAGATAATTAAAAAGATGGAAGAATTAGATTTAGATATAGAGTTTGTAGAACAGCCAGTTAAAGGTTGGGATATTGAAGGCTTAAAATTTGTAAAAGACAGTGTTGATACAATGATTTTAGCTGATGAATCTGTATTCGGATCACCAGAAGCTTTTAAAGTTATTCAAAACAGCGCTTGTGATTTAATAAATATTAAGCTTATGAAATGTGGTGGCATACAAAATGCTACTAAGATATATAACATGGCAGATACTATGGGTATAAAATGTATGGTTGGCTGTATGCTAGAAAGCAAAATTGGTATTACTGCTGCTGCAAGTTTTGCTGTATCAAGAGATAATATGATAATTGCCGATTTAGACACAATGATTTACTTCTCTGAGGATCCTATAGTAGGAGGAGCAACATTTGAAGGAAATAAAATAATATTATCTGATGAACCTGGTCTTGGTATAATAGATATAAAAGGTTGGAAAGAGATAGTTTATTAGCAGTAAAAGAATCTATTTGTTATCTTTCAGCTTAATAAATAAGGTTAGTACTTCAGTGGATAAGACATCAGATAAGTAATAACTTAATGAATGGA
>DAMAVY010000424.1:0-3127 GCA_032077725.1 Clostridium sp.
AAGACCTGTAAAAAGATTTCTTCAAAGCAAAAAAATTTCTAGTGGATTTGCTACTGCATTATCAATACTATTAATTCTGGGATTATTAATATTCATGGTTGTATATTCATCATCAATTATTGCAACTCAAGGGGAAAGCTTGATCTCAACTCTTGTAAATTCTATACAAAGTTTAAACACTAAATATAGCTACTTATTTCCTCAAATTAATGAATTCTTGGACATTGGTGGAATCCTAGAAAAAGGTGCAAATTATTTAGTAAATTCCTTTACAGATATCACTAAAAATATTTATGTTTTTGCTAGTTCCATAGGGAATTTTCTAGCCCAAATCATTTTAATTCCAATAATAATGTTTTATATTCTCAAGGATGATAAAAAAATCTATAATAAAACTATTCCTTTTCTACCAACAAAAATCAAAACTACATTTTTAAAGATACTCCATGAAATAGATACGGTATTAATGCAATATATCACTTCTCAAGTTATGGTTGCCTGCGTAATTGGAACGTTGATGTTTATAGGTTACATGATTATAGGCATGCCAAACGCACTTGTACTTGCCCTATTCTCTCTTATAACGGCATTTATACCATTTCTAGGTGTAATCTTAGGAATACTACCAGCTTTGATTATTTCTTTAAGTATGGGACTTGGAATGCTAATTAAAATAATAATCCTCACAGTAATAGTCCAGCAATTAGAAGGCAATGTGATAACCCCTAATATAACAGGTAATCAGCTTAACATGCATCCTCTAACTACAATCTTGGTTGTAACTATAAGCGTTTACTTTGGTGGCTTCTTTGCAGCCTTTCTAGCTGTTCCTATCTATAATATAGTCAAGATACTTATTAAAAATCTATATGAGTACTGTATAACTAAAAATAAAATAGACATTACATCAAAGTAAAATGAAAAAGAGGCTGTTACATCATAAATTAAAATGTAATTGCCTCTTTTTATTATAATTCTAACCCTTTCAGCTAGTATTATTTATGGTATTCTGTTCATTAGTTTTAACAATTATTACTTATATTCCACAAAAACTTTAATCATGGTTTTATAACCCTAAACCCCCTCATACCCGCATGGTGAGCACAACTAGTTAAAATGTTAAAATGTTAAATATTTATATAGTTAAAATTTCCCACAGCTAAAATTTAAAAATTTTTCATAGTTAAATAGATTCATACACAACATTTTATATAGTTAAATATGAAGAGTAAATTGCGCTATGTTAAAGAATTTAGAAATTCCCCATATCCTTGTCATCAAAATTCCATACTAACTAAGCGAATGCTCCAATGCAAATAAAAACAGTCCTATAATAGCGGAGACAAACAATGTTATCTTGCTTAGGAAATTTATCAACGCCTTTCGGTAAAATAATTCTTCTGCCAAAGGCGGGAAAATTATAGTCGATATAGCAAACAAAATTAATTTAATCCAATTATCTCTCTTGAATCCAATGATTACTTCATCTAAATTAAGAAAAAGCGTTTCAGGCAACTAACTTACTACAAAAGCTAAAATTAATCATAAAATTATCAACACTACAAGTAACCAAAGCTTTTTCCCCTCAGCTATATATGCTTTTAACTTCTTTATGCTGAAATATCCTTTTCCTTTTTAGCTTCCATAGCTTCTTTCTTAGCTGGATCAGTACTAAATCAGGATACTTTGGTTTTATGAAAAGTTCAAGCTCCTTCACTAAGTTATTCTTTTTTCCATGTATCTAAAGCCCTTGTATACCTTATAGTCCTCAAGACGTATTGGTGTAATTTAAAGTTATTTCGGACGAAATAAAAAGCTCTAGTTTTCCAAGACTTCAAAAACTTTAATTATTGTTGTCCCATTGTATAAGTGCTTTTATTTTTCTAAACCGTACTTCTTTAGTATTTGTCGTCTTTCTTCTTCTGTAGGTTCTGTATATTTTTTGCCAGTTGCTTCTTTATATTCTTTTTCAATTTCTTCTTTTGTTTTTAATTCATATGGCTTATCATTCAAATTAAATATTTTGCTCATATTATTCACCTTATATTTCCAATTATAAATACAATGATATAACAAAAATAGGTAAAATAGAAGCACCCACTCTTTATCTTAGTAAGTGCTTAAAATATAACTAAATTATATTCATTAGGTATACTATTTATCATTAGCGAAAACTCTGAGTTTATTTTTTTAGTTCATATAATAAAATTGCTTATCTTTATCATATTTTGTTTGTTCTAAACTTAATATTGAATCATTATTTACATTATATTCAATAAAACCGTATTCTCCACACTTTTCAGGGGAGTATAAGCATTTTATTATTCCATTATTATAAGTTATTCCTTTTATATGTACCATATACATCCTCCTTTACTTCACGTATTTAGAAAAATCATACTTCTCATATGCTTAGTAATCTCGTTGCATAGGACCATAATAATCCTCTTCTGTAGAACCAAGATGTTCTTCAGGTTCCACATAATATTCACTTCCTGCTTCTTTCGCTGCTTCCTTATGTTCCTTAGTTAATCGTATTGACACAAATGTTATACATAAACATATTATAAACACAATTAATTTTGCATACCATTTTTTTTCAAATATATTTTTTAATTTAGACATTAATCCTCACTCATCCTTAACAAATATACATAACAATTTACCTGTATCTTTAATATTTTTATAAGTATATAATAACACCATATCACATCTATTTCACTAATTATTTTCTTGATATTCCTTTCTGTATCTATAATGAGCGGTTTAGATATTTTAAGTAACTTCATACATTCAGTAGGTTTTAGTTGCCAACTAGAACCTTTTTATATTCCTTAGAGAATTCATCAAAATCAAGAGCTCTTGGCCTACCATAATCATCCCATTCACCATGGGATGAGGAAATAAGCAAAAATATGTGAACGTCTTTACAGATAATGAATTAAAAAATTAATTCCAATATTTAAAGAACTAAAAGTTATGATGAAAAAAATAAGCTAAAAGCTGGTAGTAGTTATTATAAAAAAGGTAATACCTCAATAAAAACTGTAAGTGAATTATTAGGTCATACAGATGTTTATATTACAGCTAATACCTACACATATGTTTTAAAAGAAGATAAAGAAAA
>DAMAVY010000425.1:0-3124 GCA_032077725.1 Clostridium sp.
GCTAGTATTACCATTTTGATTGATTTCTTTTTCATTTTTTTCCCTCCAAAATGTTTTTTTATTTATCTTACAATGTTTATTTTAGTCTTTATTAGTTAAGTGATTATTATACCTATATTAAAAAAACTTTACTTATGTTAAATAAAGTTAACGTAACCACATTTAATGAAGTTATATATTGTAGAATTATGCGCACAAAAAAAGACTAGAAACCCTTTAAAGTTTTCTAGTCTTTTATAATTTATATATTTAATTTAAATAACACCACTTAAAATGAAACTTAATTTGCCCTTTCATGAGCCTTAAGGTAATTTAATATCTCCAAAGTGTAATATTAATTTTATGAACTATAGGGTATTGTTAAGATGAACTTCGTTCCAACTCCTAGTGTACTCTGCACCTCAATATTACCATTAAATCCAATAACTATATGTTTAACTATTGCAAGTCCTAACCCGGTTCCACCCTTGGCTCTAGACCTAGCTTTATCTACTCTATAAAATCTTTCAAAAAGCCTTGGTATGAAATCACTGTCAATTCCCATACCTGTATCTTCAACAATAATTTTAAAGTTTTTATCTTCTTCAATTTTTGTCACTGTAACAGTATCAAAGGGCTCACTATATTTAATTCCATTGTCAACCAGATTTATAAGCATTTGTTTAAACTTATCACTATCACCTAATATATTGGGTAGCTCATCTCCTACTACAGTAATATGAACATTTTTCTGATCCCCAGTATTCTTCATCAAAACAAATACATCTTCAATAACCTTGTTTACATCGAATACTTCCTTCTTAAACTCTTGTTTTTGTTCAATTTGTGATAAGAGTAAAATATCTGATATAAGCCTTGTGAGTCTTTCAGCTTCTTCATTTATAATATTTAAGAATTTATTCTTTGTTTCATCATCGTCTACGTCTTTTAAAGTTTCTGCAAAACCTCTTATTGAAGTTAGAGGTGTTTTTAACTCATGAGATACATTTGCTACAAAGTCAGTTCTCATGTTTTCCAATTTTTTCAAATCCGTAATATCTTGTATTACTGCAACTACCCCAATATGCTGATGATTATCAATTATTATGTCTGCATTTCTAACTCTGAGTACTTTAACAGATGATAACCTCAATCTTAACTCTTGAAATTCTCTATCTCTCATGGAGAACATAGATTTAAAATCCACACCCTCACATATATTTTCAATTTTTTCGCCTACAACGTCCTCCATAATGTTAAACAATTTTTTTGCATAGTTATTTATTATAATTACATTATGATTATTATCAATGGCTATTACTCCACTATCCATACTTTGAAGTATGGCAGAAAGTCTATTTTGTTTTTCACTTACCTCATGTAAACTTTTTTCAAGTTTATCTGCCATATAATTAAAATTAGAGGCGAGCAGTCCAAGTTCATCATTGGAATTTATATTAACTCTTCGGCTTAATTCTCCCTTTGTAATCATAGATGTAATCAAATCTAAGTCTTGAATAGGTTTAACAATTATATAAGATAATTTGCTTGCAATCCAAAATGACATACCAAGCAATATAATTATAGCTGCACCATACCATAATAAATATGTACTATTAAATATTTTAACATCATTTATAGCCCTGGAAGTTCTAATTACTTCCCCACTTTCCATTGCTTTAGCATAATAAATAACGTCTTTCCCTTCTGTGACACTATATCTTGTAGCTGAACCCTCTCCATCTTTTCTTGCCATAATAATTTCATATCTATCATTATGATTAGCTAATTTTTCTTCATCCATGGTGGAATCAAAATCAATAACTCCATCTTTATTTATAATAGTTACTCTAATTCCTAATTCATCAAATTTATCCATGATTTTATTATAATTCTCAGGATTAACATCATTTATATGCTGCTCAACTAGATAAGTATATATGTTTAATTCTCTTTTTGCCTTATCTTGATTTTCACATGTAATTATGGTGTAAAATATTACAGTTGTAAATATTAGCATAAAAACTAATGCTGCAAATACGCATAACATTAGTCTTCTTTTCATTGTTCCTTCGAATTTATCTTTCATAGTTTTCTCCATAGCTAAATTTGTATCCAATACCTCTAATGGTTTGAATATATATTGGATTTTTATCATCGTCCTCTATCTTTTGTCTTAGATGTCTAACATGTACATCTACCGTTCTCGTTTCACCCACATACTCATATCCCCAAATTTTATCCAGAAGAAAATCTCTTGTCATTACTCTGCCTTTATTTTTTATCAGAATTTCAAAGAGTTCAAATTCTTTTAATGTAAGTTCAATCTTTTTATCCTTTTTATAAACTTCATGCTTTTGATAATCTATACTTATATCTCCAAATTTAAAGCTATTATCTTCTTGTTTAAAACTTGTTCTTCTCAAAATTGCTTTTGCTCTGGCAACTAGTTCTCTTACTGAAAAAGGTTTTGTTATATAATCATCAGCGCCAAGTTCTAATCCTAATATAGTATCTAATTCTTCACTTTTAGCTGTAATCATAATTATTGGAATGCTATCTATACCAGAATTTTTTCTAATTGCTTTACATACCTCTAGTCCATCCATGCCTGGTAACATAATATCTAAAAATATTAAATCTGGCTTTTGATCTTCTGCAATTTTTAAAGCATCAATCCCATTATCAGCTGTTATAACATCAAATCCATTTTTAACAAGATTAAATTTGATAAGCTCTTGAATATGTGCTTCATCATCTACTACCAATATCGTTTTTCCCATACTTTTCACTCCTCCAGCTCACGTTTAAACACAAAAGAAAATAATCTTCCATGAGATTCTTCTTTTTTTCTATAGGAATATAGCTCTATATCTTTACTACAGTATGTACATAAATTTGTACATACAATATTTTTGCTTTTTATTCCACTATTTATTAGCTGTACTTCAACACATCTTTGCAAATCTAAATTTCTTCCATAATTAATTGTTTCATTCTTAAATAAATCACATTCTTTGAATGAATCTATAAGTTCTTCGCTGACTTCATAGCAACAACTTTTATTGTGTGGACCTATAAATGCTACAATATTATTTTTATCACATTCATAGCTTTCTTCCATCACTTTTATTCCTTCTGATAC
>DAMAVY010000426.1:0-3124 GCA_032077725.1 Clostridium sp.
TATATCTAGCAGGTTTTTCTACCCTATATAGAATATCATCTGAAATCTTATTCATTGTGGATCCTCCTTAAGTTTGTTAACTCAATTATTCATTTTATCATATGGACATAATATTTCAAGTTACTGTACACTTTTCACTAAGTTATCTATAATGAAGAAGTATTAATCCTCTGCAACATAACTTGCAAGTAATTCCTCAAGAGTTATGTTACCTAAATCCTTTATTCCGTCCAATATATCTTCTTCATATAAAATTCCTAATACATTCATTTCATCATCTAGCACAGTAAATACATTATACTTGTTTTTATCTATTAATTCTATTAGCTGTAGTATATTTAGTTTATAATATACTGAAATACTTTTGTTTTCTAAATATCCCCTACGTATTAGTTTTTCCTTTTTTCTAATAATATATCCCATTATTATATAGGCTATCCTCCTTTTTTCTCTATAGGAAATGAATAAAATGAATGCTGAAAAAAAAGCAAAATCCATTGATAAATCGCCATTATATAGTGCTATTAAAAAAATTGCTCCAAATATATAACCTATTACTATACTTATATTTAGTGCAATCTTATGGGCTTTTTTAAATATAATCTTTAAACTTAATAAATCCCTTAGTATACGTCCTCCATCTAGAGGGAATGCAGGGATAAGATTAAAAATACCAATAACCAAATTATAGTTACCAAATTCGATTAGATTAGTGTTAAAATATCTTTTTCCTATAACATAACTTACAAGTGCAATTAAGAAATTCCCTAAAGGTCCACTTAAAGATATTATTATATCATCTCTTGGACTTGCTTCTTCTAAATCTTTAAGTTTTAAGACTGTACCTATTGGTAAAATTTCTATAGAAAAGCCAGAATAGCCTAGTATTCTGGCTGTTATTGAATGTATAGCTTCATGAATTATTATAATTATAAAACCTAAAATTAATTCAGATTTGAAGCCAACAATTAATAATACAATAATATATGGTATCAGGTATTTACTAATTCGTATCAATGATTTCCCCCTAGTAACATTGCTATTTTAAAGCAGCTAAGTTAAAGCACTTTTCTGGACTTAATAAACTCCCCATATAAAATACTTCTATAGATAATCTATTATTTTCTCCACCGTTAAATTTGCCAATTATATCTCCTGCATGAACATTGTCACCTTCTTTAACCCCACTATCATATAAACCTGAATATTTTATTTCTATCCCACCGCCATGGTTAATAAGTAATGTAGTTGTATTACCTTTGCTTATTGATTTAACTTTCCCTGAATAGGATGAGCTTACATTTCCTGCTTCTTTCAAATCAACTAATAATTTGTTTTCTTCTATTGTAATTTTATTTTTATTTTCTTCTGAAATTGGAAATACATAATTTTTTTTAATATACTCTTCCTGTTTCTCCTCAAAGGTAACAAATGCTTTCACTTGATTAAATACCTGAACTACATCTTCCTTATTGATTTCCTTTTTCTGCAGAATTCCATTGTTTACATAGTTAAGTCCCACATCATAAGCTTTTCTTATGTATCCACTAGGATATAACTTGGTTACAAATAATCCAGAAGTAAGAATAATAATAACTACACATTGAATTATAAGTATATTAGCAAATCCCTTCCCCATTATATTAAGATAAATTGGAAAACTACTCCTATTTCTGCTTCCTTTAAACTTTTTCGAACTGCTTCCCTTAGATTCATTATATTTTGCAGATGTATATTCTTTTATTCCTGGATGTTTCTTTATGTTAGAATAATACTTCTGATAGTATTCATTATAAATTCCCATATAAATAACCTCCTCATGGTTTTATACTTGCTAATTTATATATATTAAAATTTTTTGACTTTATGAAAGCTATTAAAATTAAATTATCAAAAAAATAAGAATATAACTGTGTTTGGGAATTCATTACACTAAGGCATCTTCAAAAAATACTTCACATCTTTGACTTATTATTTATTTTCAGATGCCTGAACACAAAAAAGCTACCATCATTCTCGACGGTAGCTAAAATTTCACTTAATTTCATCTTATTTTTAAAGAATATGCCTAACATACGAACATTGAAGTCTCTATCCTCAAGGTTTCACTTAACCCTATCTTGATTTTAAAGCCTTCATAAATACCTCTGCTGCACCTAAATTAGTTGCAAGAGGAATACAATGTACATCTGAAAGTCTCATAAGAGCAGTTACATCTGGTTCATGAGGTTGTGCTGTAAGAGGATCTCTAAAGAAAATAATCATATCCATGTTTCCTTCAGCAAGTCTTGATCCTATTTGTTGATCTCCTCCTAATGGTCCTGATAAAAATCTATATACAGGTAATCCAACTATTTCATTAATTAACTTTCCTGTAGTTCCTGTAGCATAAAGCTCATGGTCCTTAAGTACATCCTTGTATCTTTTTGCAAAATCAATCATGTCATCTTTCTTTTTATCATGGGCAACCAATGCAATTCTCATATGTATCACTCCTAAAAATTAATTTTATTTTTTCTCATGCCTACATTTAAGGCGAGTCCAAGGGATATAAAATAAGTTAACATTGAACTTCCACCATAACTTACAAAAGGTAATGTTATTCCTGATATAGGAAGGAGTCCAATGGTCATACCTATATTTTGTATTATTGAAAATAGTATGGATGCTACTACTCCTACAATTATGATACTACCTGAAATGTTTTTAGAGTTCTTTGCAATGACTATAAGTTTATATAAAAGCAAACAATATAATGTTAATAGTATTAACGCACCAATAAGTCCCCACTCTTCACCAATTACTGCAAATATAAAATCTGTATGGTTTTCAGGAACAAGTTTATATTGTTTTCCATTCATAAACCCCATTCCAAATAGTCCACCAGAGCCTATGGCAGTTTCAGACTGAAGTAACTGTAGCCCTTCTCCTTGAGCATAATTTTCAGGACTTATAACAGCTAAAAATCTTATTTTCCAATATTCCTGCATTAATGGGGAAAACCATACGCCTACCACTGCTACCACTGCTGTAGTTAACCCTCCAACTATTATCTTCCAATTTAAGTTAGCGACAATCAAGATTCCAAGCATAATGAAAAATGAAACCATAGTAAGTCCCATGT
>DAMAVY010000427.1:0-3107 GCA_032077725.1 Clostridium sp.
ATCCGCCTTTATGTCCATTATCGATTACCATCTGAATCATTCGGAGCACAGCAGGATGATGTGCATCATAAATATTGTCTAGTTTTGGATTTTGCCTATCAATTGCTAGGGTATATTGTGTTAAATCATTTGTTCCGATGCTAAAGAAATCCACTTCCTCTGCTAATAAATCACTAATCATCACAGCGGCTGGAGTTTCAATCATAATACCTTGTTCCACATCCTGAAATGGTATTCCCTCCATGGTAAGTTCATCTTTAACAGACTGAACAATTTCTTTTATCTTCTTTACTTCATCTACTGATATAATCATAGGATACATAATCGCAACTGTACCATGTATACTTGCACGGTAAATGGCACGTAGCTGTGCTTTGAATATATCTGGTTGGTTTAGGCAAATACGGATAGCTCTGTAACCCATTGCTGGGTTCTCTTCCTTCTCAAGTCCAAAGTAATCAACCTGTTTATCTGCTCCGATATCCAGTGTACGAATAATTACTTTTTTACCCGCCATGTTTTCCAGTACGGTTTTATAAGTTTTGTACTGTTCTTCTTCTGTTGGAAAAGTGTTTTTTTCTAAGTACAAAAATTCACTACGGAATAACCCGATTCCGCCAGCATCATTTTGAAGTACAGAGGCCACATCAGAGACACTACCGATATTTGCATAAATCTCAATTTTCTTTCCGTCCTTAGTTACATTTTCTTTACCCTTTAACTCCAGTTGAAGTTTCTTTTTGTAAAGATCCTTTTGTTGTTTTTCTTTCATGATATTAGTAACTTCTGTTGTTGGTTCAACTATAAAAGTTCCTTCATATCCATTTACAATTGCTGCTTTACCATCACAATTTTCATCATATTCTACACCAATTAAAGCCGGAATGTTCATCATTCTTGCAAGAATTGCTGTATGAGAATTGGTTGAGCCTTTTCTAGTAACAAAGGCAAGCACTTTTGTCTTATCAAGCTGCAATGTCTCACTTGGTGCTAAATCATCTGCAACAAGAATATATGGTTCATCTGACTGTAACCTACTATCTCCAATTCCCTGTAAGACTTTTATTAAACGATTGGATATATCTTTTACATCTGCTCCTCGTTCTTTTAAATAATCGTCATCCATTGCGGCAAACATTTCTGCAAAATTATCTCCTGCAGAGGCAACTGCATATTCAGCATTGATTTCTTCCGTTTTTATCATGTGCGTTATGAAATCCACATAATCTTGATCATCCAACATCATCTGATGAACATCGAAAATCATGGCATTCTGCTCTCCAACTTCAATAACTGCTTGTTTGTATAAACCCTGCAGTTCTTCTTTTGTCTTTTCTCTTGACTCATCTAGACGTAACATTTCGGCTTCAACATCCGAAATATGTTTTCTAAGTACTTGACCTTCATTTTTACGGAAAATAAGTGCTTTCCCTATACCAATACCGCCAAATACGCTCTTTCCATTATATTTTTCCATGAGATTTCTCCTATTCTTGCCTATTACAAGTTTCCTTTGATAAATTCCTCTATTCCTGTAAAGGCTTTATCTTCATCATCACCAGAAATTTCAATCTTTATTGTATCTCCCATTTTAATACCAAGACTCATAATTGCGAAGAGTTTTTTTGCATCAGCTTTTTTAGTATCTTTTGTTATGGTAATACTAGATGTAAATTCTCCTGCCTTCTTTACTAAAAGCCCTGCTGGTCTAGCATGAATTCCTAACTCGTCTTTGATTGTATAATTAAATTCTTTCATTTTTCTACCTATCCTTTCAATTTTCGAAGTTCAGTTTTTTCTATTTCACACGGAATATCTTTTCTTCTACTTTTATAGCACCCTTATTTAGAAATTCAAATGTCTTAAACTCATCTGTATTCGTAATAATTACAGGAGTCACCACACGATATCCTGCATCTGTTATTACCTTACGATCAAAGTAACCAATTAAGTCACCCTTCTTTAGGATATCTCCCTCTTGTACTTTAATATCGTAACCCTTTCCGTTTAATGAAACGGTATCTATACCAATATGAATTAGTAATTCTATTTTTCCACTACTTAATCCAATTGCATGTTTTGTATCAAACACTATTTCTACCTTGCAATCAAATGGTGCTACAACTTTATTATCTGTTGGATCAATAGCAAAGCCTTTTCCTAACATTTCCTCTGAAAATACACCATCTCCAACTTCTGATAATTCCATTACCTTACCACTTAATGGAGCATATATAATAGTTTCCTCTACTTTTGCATTATCATTCTTTACAATGGTTCCAATATCTGCACTTGTTGTTTTAGTAGGTTCTACACTCCTACTTGAAACAGCACCACTTGCCAGATAGTCATCCAAATTTGATTTAATAATCGTTACTTTTGGTCCATAAATTACCTGAACACCATTTCCTTTATGAACAACACCTGCTGCCCCAGTTGATTTTAACACATCTTCTTTTACTTTATTGCCGTCAACTAATGTTATTCTTAATCTGGTTGCGCAACAATCTACATCACTAATATTTTCTTTTCCACCAAGTCCCTGGGTAATGGCAGATGAAAGTTCATCCCCTTCATTGCTATTGCCATCTTTTCCTGCATTTTTCTTCTTATCATAATCAGCACGTGTATAAAGCTTGGTTTCCTCAGTGTCTGCCTCTCTACCTGGTGTCTTTAAGTTCATTTTCTTAATTAAAAAGCTAAACAGGAAATAATACACTGCAAAATAAACAATACCTACTGGAATAATAAGTAGCCATGAGGTCTTTTTATTACCCTGTAAAATACCAAACATAAATAAATCAATGAAACCACCTGAGAAGGTTAATCCAACAGCAATATTTAATGCTTGTGCTATAGCATAAGCCAAACCAGCCAAAATCGCATTAATTCCAAATAGAAGTGGTGCTACAAAAAGGAATGAAAATTCAATTGGTTCTGTAATACCAGTCATAATAGAAGTTAATGCTGCTGAGAATAATAAACCATATACTTCTTTTTTCTTTTCAGGACGTGCACAGCGATACATTGCTAATGCTGCTCCAGGTAAACCGAAAATGTAAATAATAAATTCACCACTGAAAAATCTTGTTGCTAAAGTAGAAAAA
>DAMAVY010000428.1:0-3101 GCA_032077725.1 Clostridium sp.
ATGTATCTAGGAAAGAGAAAAGAGCACTAAAGAAATTACTTAAAGAATTAAATTGCGGGGAATCATGCTAAAAATGCCAAAGGGCATATGAAGTGGAATATTTGTATAACAATGATTATTGTTTAAACAAAGGCTGTTGCATAATCAAAATTCATTATGCATAGCCTTTTTTATGTATTCATTAACAGGGAATTTAAAAATGATATATAATTAAAGGAAATACTTAAACATAAAAATACAGAAAAATATTGGAAGTTTGTTACTTATTGCAATATTGGTCATTGATATATAAATAGATAATATAGTAAACTAAATCCAAAGGAATAAATTTATGAGGAGAATAAAAAATGAAATTAGATGAACTATTGAAATATGTGGTTGAAAAAGGCGGCTCTGATTTACATTTATCTGTAGGTTCACCACCAGTTCAGAGAAAAAATGGAGAATTATTAAACATTAATGAAAATATTTTATCAGATCAAGATATGAGTGAATATAGCAAGGAGATTCTCGGAGAAGATTATTTGTTATATCTAGAAGTAGGAGAAATAGATAAACTTTATAATTTAGAAGGGGTAGGTAGATATAGGGTTAATATTTATAAGGAAAGAGGCTTTGATACTATTGCTATTAGAGTTATTCCATTTTGTGTACCTACTTTAGTTGAGTTAGGTCTTCCACCAATCATAAAAGAGTTTACTAAGAAAAAGGATGGGCTGATACTTATTACGGGACCAACAGGAAGTGGTAAAAGCACTACAATGGCAGCAATGATAAATGAAATTAACTCAAATCAAAGAGCTCATATTGTAACTTTAGAGGATCCTATCGAGTATTTACATAGTCATAAAAAATCTCTTATAAATCAGAGAGAGATAGGTAGAGATACAGAAAGTTACAATAGCGGACTGAGATCTATTTTAAGAGAAGATCCTGATGTAATATTGGTTGGTGAAATAAGAGATCTTGAAACTATATCAGCAGTTTTATTGACAGCTGAAACAGGGCATTTAGTAATATCGACTCTGCATACTATAAATGCCTATAAGACTATAGATAGAATTATTAACTATTTTCCAGCAGAGCAACAATTAAGAATAAGAAATCAATTGTCTACTGTGCTTAAAGGAATTGTATGTCAGAGATTACTAAAGAAATCTGATGGAAGTGGAAGATTAGCTACGCTTGAAGTATTAGTAAATACTCCTGCCGTACAAAATTTAATCAGAGAAGGGAAAATACATCAAATTTCATCAACTATGGAAACATCGGCAAAATATGGTATGCAAACTATGGACATGGCTATAAATAAAATTAGTAGATTCATAGATAAAGATGATATGTAGGTATTATTAAAATTGTTTATAGAATGAAATATGGAATGAAATATAGAAGAAAATATGGAATGAAATATAGAAGGGATATAAAAGAAAATATAGAAGATAGTTGAGTTGAGATAATTTTACTATTGTATTTTATTGTATTTAGCTTTATACTGTTATAAGAATGCTAAATGATTAAATGGTATATTTATAGTTTATTTAAGATTATTTATAGCTTAATTTCAATTTATTTTGGATATATTCTATTTTTTTGAAGGAATTTAAGCTTTTATGTTGAATATACCTTTTGTACCCGTAAACTTCTTAGGAAGTGGGATGTGGGAGGAATATGAGAAATGGATGATTACATTGTTGGAATTGATATAAGTTCTTCAAAGATATGTGGAGTAGTTGGAAGATTAAATGAAGATAATAAGGTACAAATAATTGGTATTACTACTTCAGATTATGAAGGAATCACTAATAATGTAGTAATGAACGAGAAAGATGTTTCCTACATAGTACGTAAGGTAATAAAGCATTTGGAGGAGATAGTTAATTCAACCTTAGAAGAAGCATACTTATCTGTACCAATTTCGGTATGTGAAGTTGTAAGAACAAAGGGAGTTGTGTCATTTCCGGAAAGTAAGAGAGTTACTAGGGATGATATAATTAATGTGGACGAGGTTGCAAAATTTTGCGTTGGCAAGGATCAAGAAATTATCCAGGTTGATATTGAGGAATACATAGTAGATGGTATGAAAAACATAAGTAATCCATTAGGAATGAAAGCCAAGTTACTTGAATCAGAAGGCAATGCATTTATATTAGAGAAAAAATATATTAGTAAATATACTAATTGTATGAATGAAGCTGGAATTAAGATAAAAGGCTTTGTAGTAAGTTCTATAGGTATATCTAAAGATGTAATTGAAGATTATGAACTCCATAAAGGTGTAGCCATTATTGATGTAGGAAATTCCAATATTGAAGTTTCAGTCTTCAAAAATTATAGATATTTGGATTCTTTTTCAATACCTTTGGGTGGTAAGAATATTACAAATGATATTTCTGTTTGTTTAAAATTGTCATCTGAAGATAGTGAAAAATTGAAATTAAAGTGTAATACTTTATTAAAAGAAAACTCCAAAGGAAATCATAGAATTAAGATTAACACTGACGCGGATAACATTATAGAAGTTAGTTATCATATGTTAGTTGACATAATATATGAAAGAGTAAAGGAGCTACTTGAAATAATATGTAATCACATAGAAAAAGGACAACTTGGTAATCAAATTGGCAGTTTCGTAATTGTTGGAGGTGGAATATCTTTATTTAGAGATATTACAGCTGTAGCTTCAGAGTTGCTAGGCAAGCCAGTTAGGATAGGTGTTCCAAACTATGTTGGAGCAGCAAATCCAATATATTCAACAGCTACAGGAATTATAAGAGAAGTTTTAAAAAAGCAACAAGCTTTTAATGAAAATGTAACTCCCTATGATGATAGTAATGGAGAATCACGTTATAGTAGTATAAAAGAAGAAAATAAGATAATTACAAAACTAAAAGGATTTCTTAAGAATTTTTCTAATGAGGAGGTAATAAAGTGATTGATTTCGATGTTCAAAATGAAGATTTATGCAAAATTAAAGTAGTAGGTTGTGGTGGCGGTGGAAACAACGCTGTAAATAGAATGATTGAAGAAGGACTTAAAAATGTTGAATTTATAGGTATTAATACAGATAAACAAGCATTAGTTTTATCTAAGGCTGGGTA
>DAMAVY010000429.1:0-3091 GCA_032077725.1 Clostridium sp.
ATAATTTTTACTAAGCTAGTGAGCATACCTAAAAGCAAGGAAATCCTAGAGGAATGCTTTATGATTGAGGGCGTGGAATATTTACAAAATATTGCACATGAGAATTGGTATGCTACATAATTCACTTTGATGTAAAATGTAAAAAACTATTGACATTTGGTGGTGTTGTTTATATACTAAATGTAAAGAAGTTTTTACATTAGTAGACGTGAAGGAGAATTTAAAATGAATAAAATTAAAAAAATGGATGAAATGGAAATGAGCATCAGTTTAAAGGCGATAAAATGTGCTTGGTCATATACAATTCTTTTCTTAGCTATTTGGATTGTCTGTGAGTACATTCAAACAAGAACATTCGGATTAGCATTTTTCCTTTTCATAACCCAAAATCTTGTTTTAATTGCAGTTCAATATTTTTTGAAATGGAAACTTGCAAAAGATGAAAAATAATATAAGAGAATTAAGAAAACAACTTGGATTTAGACAGGAGGATATAGCAACTACTCTTGGTGTTACAAGGCAAACTATAAATGCCATTGAGAATGAAAAGTATAACCCTACCCTAGAATTAGCTATGAAACTTGCTAAACTACTAAACACTACTGTAGATGAATTATTTATACTCGATAGTTAGAAGGAAAGGCGACTTAATAATGAGGTCGTCTTTTATATTGTGTTCATAACATGGGCATAATGATGGCATAGAAATTCAATGTATAATTTTATATAAATTAAAGTTAAATATTCAAAAATATGTTAAAATTATTATATAGATTTTTAATAAAATTTGTTAGGAGGGAATATGATAAAAAAGATTGAATGGGGACTTTTGGGGATTTGTATATTGTGCATCATAGGAGTGAGCATATTTTATTTTAATAATAGCAGTGAAGTACACATAAACAGATTCCAAAATGAAATTACTACAAAGTTAAATACAGCAAAAGTTGCAGTAGACGAGTTATATATAAATGATAAGAAAGATTTTATTAGACAAGATATATCAAATATTCATTTTGAGGCAGCAGAAAAATCAATAAATAATGTTGAAGTTAATAAGTTAAGTGAAGAGGAAACAGTAACATTTAATCAATTAAAAGAAGAATATGCAAGTGCTAAATTAATGTATGACATTGAGAAAAGCTTAAAATCAAAAATAAAAGATGAAAATGATAGTGATATTGCTATTGTTTTTAATGTACTTGAAAAAAGGGATATAGAAGTTAGATCAAATAATCCCGAATTTCTTAATTTGCAGAAAATAGATTCTTCCATATTAGTTGAATTAAGATATGCCACTTCTGATAATTTTACAGGACAAGTTATATATGATTTTAAACAAGCAATTGCTAGAAGTGGAACAGCTGAAAAACTTTCTAAGGCCAACTCTATATTAAAAGAAAAAGGTTATAGAATTAAGGTTTGGGATGCTTATAGACCTACATATGCTCAGCAAAAGTTATGGGATGTATATCCAGATCCTAATTTTGTAGCTAAACCAAATCCTAATCGATCCCATGAACTTGGGGTTTCATTAGATGTTACACTTTGTGATCTTCACGGTAATGAGCTAAATATGCAAAGTGGATTTGATGATTTTTCAGAAAGAGCTCATAGAGATTATAAAAGAACTGATGAACAGGAAAAGTATTATAACATTTTAAATGAGGCAATGACAGAAGCGGGATTTTCCGGATATATTAATGAGTGGTGGCATTACGATGATATAAATCAAGAAAGTTATGCTGCTATGCAAGTTGATCCAAAGGATTATTAAATTATAAAGACTCTGTAGTTATTAGCTACAGAGTCTTTCGTATTCAATTTTGAATGTGAGAAATTAGCATCCGCTTGTTAACATTTGCGCAGTATCTTTGATAATCTCAGAATGTCATCTATCTTAGAATAGATGACCAATATAATTATACTTTTTATTAAAGTACTGAGCATATATTTGATTAATTCGTTTCATTATTTTTGAAATGCTAATATCAAAGGATGAAATGTCGAATTTTTCGTAAAGATTTATTAATAGATATGGTACGATTTTCTTTAATATAAATATTATGATATTGTAAAGGAGATGATTAAAAATGAACTTAGAAGTACATGATTATAACAGAGATTCCCAGTCTTTACGTGATGAGTGTAAAAAGTATATGTACTGTCACGTTATGTTAACAATGGGAGATGGAACTATAATGGAGGGAATCATTGAAGATGTAGATCCGGAAAACGTTACAATGCTAGTTGGTGAGGATGTAATGGAGCAAGATGATGATGATCAATCTGCTCAATATCGACAACTTGGACCTTATGGTCGTCCTAGAAGAAGATTCAGACGCTTTAGACGTAGACGGTTTCCATTTAGAGACTTATCTAAATTATTCTTAGTTTTCTTTCCGTTCCACTTCTAAAATCTTTATTAGTGAGAAATACTTAATAAACGGATGAACAGCTAGTGTGGTTCTTCATAATTAAATGAAGATGATATTCAAGAGTAGAGTTAGAATAAATCACACTTTTAAAAATTAGTCATATAAGATATATGGTTAAGTAAAATTACACAAAAAAGAAAGTAGTTACAAATTTCTATATGATTTAGAAATTTTATAACTACTTTTTTTACTAATTTTAGAGGATTTATATTAATTTTAAATGTAGCATTATCGCCTCACTTTGCTGAGACAATCCTTCATATGTGCAACATTTTTTACTTAAGACTCTTTTTTACCATTGCATCTATTATTTTTTCTTCACCAATTCTATTATCTTTTTTCTTAAAAGAATTAGTATTTATCATATATCAGGATGTATTATATTTAAAATTAAAAAAACAATATTTTACTTTTAAAATAATATATGTTAATATAACCATAAGATACATAATAAGTAATATTTAAAATTGAAATTATAAATTATAAATTGTAAATTAGTGTATGATAAGTTATTGAAAAAACTACAACTTAATAAAAAACTATCACAGTTGAAAACTTATTTATATCTACTTTGAAATTTTACTACATTTTCATGTTGGCACTTTTCTACGTTTTCATATTATCATATACAAAGCGTATCAGAAAGAGTATTG
>DAMAVY010000430.1:0-3091 GCA_032077725.1 Clostridium sp.
CTTATAAGTCAATAATTATAGTGAAAGTTTAAGAATAGGTTACCCATTTTTAAATAATAATACTCAAAGTTTAATTGAGAGTTGGGAATGAAGGATATGAACGCAGATAGGATATATTTTAGTAATTATTCCACCAAAATGTTGAAAATAATTACATTACTGGATGAAACATTGTATAATGATTATATAATTTAATGAAAAATTATAAGATTAGATTATTTCATTCTTATTATTTATTTAAGGAGGTAGCAATGGATATTTCTAAAAATGCCAAAGCCAAATTACTAATAAGAATAGGGTTTATTTTATTAGCACTACTGGAATTTCTAGCTCTAAAGACAGTCTCTATCACTAATGGGCTTCTGTAAAACTATCAATTATAAAGTTCAATTTAAGATTATTATAGTGGATAATAGTAGATTAATGCGAACTAAAAAGCACTTTTTATAAGTGCTCTTTAATAATATGTCATATTGTGTATTTAGTCTATTATCATCAGCTTAACATACCCTTTTTATTTATTATTTGTTATTGTTTTCAGTATAAAACTTTAAGGCTTCTCCAATAAATTTAGATGCACCATCTCCATATTTCTTATCCATTGCTTTTTTTAAAATCGACTCTGACAAATACTGTTCTGATTGATAGTTCCAATAATTTTCTCCAACCTCTACTTTTAAATATTCATGCTGTTTTTGTGTCTCATCTACTATTTCAAAAACAATTTCTTGAATTTCCTTTGATAAAGGAACTTTACTTAAGTCAGCTGTAAGTCTTTTATATAGTGTTTCTATCTTAGGTTCATAATCCCCTGAATAAATTTCTAAAGCTTTTCCAATAAATTTAGACGTATCACTTCCATATTTCTTATCAACTTCTTCTATCCAATTAGGAAATACTGAGTAAAGTCGCACCATATAATACCAATAATAATCTCCCAGATTTGTTTTAAAAACTTCATAATCTTTTTTAGCTGTATTAGTAATTTCACCAGCAATTTGTTGAATTTCCTTTGAAGAAGGATCTTTACTTAAGTCAGCTACAAGCTTTTTATATAGCTCTTTTAATTTAGGATGCTTATCATAAAGAAAATCTTTTTTAAACTCATCAATTTGTTCCGCATTAGTTATTGCCAGAGAATTATTCAAATTTTTCTTTACAGCTTCAGCATATTTTTTTATACTTCCATATTCTTGTATAGCCATTTTAGCAATCTCTGCTTCCCCAGATTTCATTTTTTCAATCATTTCATCAAATTTATCTACACCTCCCCACTGCCTAATTACTTTATCCTTATTTTCTTTCTTATATTCTTCTAGTACTTTATAATATTCATTCATATCAAATTCTTTAAAACTCATCGTATTCTCTCCTTTTAAGGTTTTACTTATAAGCTCTACCAAACCATTTAATCTATCTCGTTTTAAAATGATTAGTTTCTTATGATTTTCTAGTGCTTTCATCTTATCGAAGTGAGGACTGGTTATAATTTCCTTAATCTCCTTTAGTGGTAAATCAAGTTCTTTAAAAAATAAAATCTGCTGCAAGATTTCAAGAGTTTCATCATCGTAAAGCCTATAACCTGCTTCTGTTAATTTAGTTGGTTTTAATAATCCAATTTTATCGTAGTGGTGCAGCATACGCACACTTATTCCTGTTAAATCCAAAACTTGTTTTACTGTTCTCATAACTTCACCTCAAACTTTGATTTTAGAGTTTTAACACCACCTAATACTATGCCGGCATTGGATTTGTTAGCATTGTCAACCTCTAATTTTATATTACACTATGACATAATGCTAGGGTCAACACATTTAAAAAAACTTAATTTTAAAAATCCTCAATCTAACTTAAGTTTTTCTTATATCATGTAAATAAGGATAAGCCTACAAATAAAAACATATTGAAAATAAAAGAACCAAAACGAAAAATTAAAGTCTTAACAAAAGAAGAAATGGAAAGTGTTTATAATGCAACAACTAATATTAGAGATGAATTTTTAATAAAGTTATTGTTTGAAACAAGACTCCGAATAGGCGAAGCCTTATCTTTATTTATAGAGGACATTATATTTGACCACAATAAGAGGCATAGAATTAAATTAGTTGATAGAGGTGAATTCCCTTATGGTGCAAGTTTAAAAACAGGAGAAAGAGAAATGAATGATAATAATAAAGATGCTATTATTGCAAGTTTGAAAAGAAAAATTAAAAGAATTGAAGAAGAAAATAAAGAACTTAGAGAGCAACTTAAAATTAATTATGCCGATATATATAAACAATTACAAATTAATAACGAATATGACATTATTAAGAATTTTGTAAGATTTAATTAATAAAATATTAAATTATGAATTATATAATGTAGTTATACTTAAATAAAATATTAGGCTAAATGTAAGAATAAATTTAGGATTGCAAGGAGGGATAAATTTTATGATGAAAAGTTATATAATAGCAATGGTGGTATCATTTTTCTTAATAACTATATTAAATTTCTTTTTAAGTAAAAGCAGTAAAAAATTAAAAAAGAAAATAGTGTGGCAACATTATTTTTTTGGCTATTTATTAATATTGTACCTTATGATTTCATTAAAAGAGGTAGTCGGATTTCCTTGTCTAAGCGAATGGCAAAGATTTTCTGCTTTAAATGAACCAATATTCAATCCTAATATAAATTTAGTACCATTTATAGATGGACTTCAAATTTCAGATATACTAAATATAATATTCTTTATGCCTTTGGGATTTTTATTGCCAACTTTATGGTCAAAGCACAGAGAATTATTACCAACCTTGTGTTATGGATTAGTATTTTCTATTATCATTGAATTTGCTCAATTATTTGCCCATGGTCGTGGAACAGATATTAATGATTTAATTATGAATACGCTTGGAACTATTTTAGGTTGGGTTATTTTCAAAATTATTAGAAATATATTTCTTAAACTTTCCAATAAAACAGTAGTTGAAAGTTCTTATAATGATAACATAATTATAAAGTCCGAATCTTATCTATACGTTTTTATTGCAATTATAAGTACATTTATAAGTTAGAACATAACTTATTATACAAAATTTTATATTCTCAT
>DAMAVY010000431.1:0-3089 GCA_032077725.1 Clostridium sp.
TAATGGAGTATTTATTCCTAAAGTTGTAGGAGAAAATTGTAAGGGTGAAGAAAAAGTAAGAAGATTAAAAGAAGAATTAGCAAAAGATAACTTAGAAGTGGATTTTAAAAATTCCTATATGTTTTCAGATTCTCCTTCGGATTTACCTCTATTAAAGCTAGTGGGCAAAGGATATTTGATAAATTATAAAAAGAAACACGAGTTAGAAATTTTAAGGTGGCGTTAGATATGAAAGTTTGTGTTAATGATTTTTTTATATTAAATGGTGAGTCATTTGAAAGTGATAAGTTTGAAGATTTATATGCAACTCAAGGCAAGTGTATATATGAAGTAATAAGAGTTATTAACGGAGTTCCACTATTTTTGAAGGAACACTTATTAAGGCTCGAAAATTCTCTAAATATAGAAAATAGTGGTAGTAACATATCTATGGATGTGATAAAATATAATATAAATAGGTTAATAGAAGTAAATAAAATATTAAATGGAAACATTAAGTTAGTAATTAATAATAGCAATATATATTACTTTTCTATACCACATACATATCCAACAAGGGATATGTATAATGTTGGGGTAAAAACTATCCTTTATTTTGGTGAGAGAAATAATCCGAATGCTAAGGTAATAGATAATTCTTTTAGAGGAAAAGTGAATAAAGAAATAGAAGCTAGTAATAGCTATGAAGCAATACTTGTTAGCCATGAAGGCTATATAACTGAAGGCAGTAAGTCTAATATTTTCATGGTAAAGGGGAACGAAGTATTTACAGCACCTGTAGAAGGTGTTCTTCCTGGAATAACTAGAGGCCAGATAATAAAAGCTTGCAGTGAAATAGGAATGAAGGTTATTGAAAAGAACATATGTTATAAAGATATAGAATCTTTTAATGGACTTTTCATATCTGGAACATCACCTAAGGTACTTCCAATAAATGAAGTTGAAGGAATAATAAAGTATGATGAAATTTCTAAAGAGATTTATAGCATTAAAGATCAATTTGAAAAAATAATTGAAGAAGATTTAAAAAGATATAATAAAACTAGATAGTATAAAGTATACAAAAAACAATACGATAATAAATTATAGTATTGTTTTTATAATTTTATGAGAGCAATTTTGCATTGTAGTTAGGGGTGATATTGTGGATAACAAGGTTTTAGAAGGAGTTGCAAAAGTAGTTAATGGTAAGCTTATAATTACTGATGGGACCAGTATTTCAGATGGACCTTGGATTGTAAAAGGCAGAGATATTAATTTAATTGTGGATAATAAAGAAATTAGTGGAAGAACTAGAGTTAGTTCTGAAAGTAAAATCAAGATATTATTTCATGAATCTACTGCCAAAAGAAACATAGATATTAATATTAGTAAGGACAGAATGATAGCTAAAATTTCTATAAGCTATACTCCTGAAATAATTTATACTTTGGAAGACACTTTAGAATCACCAATGATTAATTTAAATGCAAAAGTGAAAGAGGAAAAATTTCCTCCGAGATTTACTGGGGATGAGGTCTTAAAATTGCTCAAGGGAAAGGGTATTATCTATGGAATAGATAATAAACTTTTAAATTCTATCAGCAATATGGACAAGGTTGAAGAACTTATAATTGCTAGAGGAAAAGAACCAATTCAACCTATCGACGATGTTTTACAAGTTTTTTTTGATGCTAAAGATAATAAAACTTTTAAAAGTGATCCTTCTGGAAATATAGATTTTAAATCTATAGGAAGTATATCTGGTGTAAAAAAAGATGCAGTCATAGCAAAACGAACCCCTGGGAAAAATGGAGAAATAGGCATAAATTTATTTTCAAAATCAGTACAACCACGAAACAAGACTTCTGTGGATATGATTACAAAAAAAGGGTGCAAATTTATAGATAAAGATACTATAATTGCTACAATTGAAGGAAAACCTCAATTAAAGGGAAGTATATTTGAAGTTAATAGTGTCTATGAAGTGATAAAGGATGTGGATATAACCACTGGAGATATTGATTTTATAGGAGATGTAATTATTAACGGAGATGTAAAAGAAGGTATGAAAGTTAAATCTGGCAATGCTATAACAATAAAGGGCAATGCTTTAAGATGCAGTATTTGGTCAGAAGGAGAATTAAAAATAAAAGGTAGCGCCATTTCTTCAGAGATTAAGGTGAAGAGTGAGTTCTCAGAACTGAAAGAGTACATAGATCAACTTGTAATTGCAAGAAATACTTTTGATAAAATGTACAATGCAATAACTGTAATAAAAAATAGTGGAGCATTAGAAGGAAATGTTAAGGATTGTGATATTATAAAATTAGTTTTATCAACTAAATTTCCTATGCTAAGTAAAATAGTTAATAGTTTGCTATCTACCATGGTTAAAATTAATGATTATAATAATGATATGTATAGAATGCTAAAAATCAAATATGCTACAGGAAATTATAGATTAATAGGCAGCGTTGAAGAAGTAAATTCTTTAAAAAATTTAATAAATGAAAAATTAGAGATTATAAATTCAATGAGGGATATTAAATCAGATGCACGAATTGGCTATTTGCAAGATTGCACTGTTGAATGTTCAGGTAATTTAATTATAGATGGTAAGGGTGTTTATAAATCAGATATCTATGCAGGTGAAGGAATTTATTTTATAAGCCAGGGTGAAAGTGAATTGCGTGGAGGTAAAATAAGTGCAGAAACTGAAATAAAGACAAAGGTAGTAGGTACGAAGTCTGGTGTTACATCAGAACTTGAAGTTGGGAAAAACGGTAATATATATTGCGACATAGCTCACGTTAATACTAAATTCAGGGTTGGAAAAATGGAGACTATAATTGATGAGTCTTTCAAAAACGTTCATGTATATATAGATAAGGATAAAGAATTAACTATTGATAAGTTTAAAATTTAGGAGGGGTAAAATTGGCAGAGGAATTTAAGTTACTTATTTTTAGATTAGGAGAGCAGTGTTTTGCTGCAAATATTAAAGAGGTTGAAAGAATACTGAATTATGAAGAACCAACTAAACTACCAGATTCAGAAGACTTTTTAGAAGGTATCATTAATTATGAAGATGGTATACTTCCTGTTAT
>DAMAVY010000432.1:0-3077 GCA_032077725.1 Clostridium sp.
CTACCAGATGCTTCCCATAGAGATACAGCTGAGTATCTCATTCCAAGGTCCCCCTCTACGGTTCTCTTTGCAAATGGTTCTTCTAGACCCTTCATGTTTACTCCACCTTTAGTTGGCTCTCCATCTCCAATAGAATGGACATCGGTTGTTGCTCCACCTATATCAATGACAACTAAATCTCCAATACCTTCTTCTTCATCTGTGCCTTCTCCCAGTGCTCTAGCTGCCTTTAGTACCGCTGCTGGGGTAGGCATAAGTATTCCATTTACAAAACTTTCAGCATTAGCTAGTCCCTTTGCATCAGTTATTCTGTCCATAAATACTTTTCTTATTTCTTCCCTAGCTGGCTCTACGTTAAGCTCATTTAGTTTTGGCATAACATTTTCAGTTATACTGTAATAAAACCCAGCTTCGCTAAAAATATCATTAATTTCATCATTAGCACTTTTATTTCCTGCAACTACTATTGGGATATTCACATTGTTTTCTACTAGCATTTTTGCATTATGTAAAATACACTGTTTATTACCGCCATTAGTTCCTCCAGCTAAGAGAATTATATCTAAATTTGAATTCTTTATTTCTAAAATCTCAGCCCTGGTAAGTTCGTAACTATATACCTTCATGACTCTAGCTCCTGCTCCTAGTGCAGCTCTTTTAGCAGCTTCTGCAGTAAGATCCGGAACAAGACCAATGGCAACCATTTTTAGTCCCCCTGCAGCAGATGAACAAGCAAGTTTTTTTACAAAATTCACTTCTCTGCCTTTTAGGTCATTCATAAGCTTGTCATAGGCCTTATTAAAGCCTACCATTATATCATCTTCAATTGTTGTTATATCCTTTGCTGTAGCTAATATTTCTTCATTATCTATATCAACTGCTGTCAATTTTGTATATGTGCTACCAAAGTCTAAAAGTAAATAAGCATTCACTTCAATCACTCCAACTCTATATCTTAATTTACGCCAAACAAGCTCGCTAAATTAATTTATATTTGAAATTGTTGTTATATTTTTTATTTATAGGTTATAATTAAATTTCCACATAAAACTCAATAATGTAATTACTAATTTTTTATAGTAATGTTTAAAGTAAATATGCAGTATTTTTATTACAACTTATATATTTGATTTATATTTTAAAAGATTCTAATCACTTTTAATTGATTAATCTATTTTTAAGTCTTCTCTCAAATCATGAATAGTAGTTTCTAAAGTTGTTCCTGGTGGGTAAACCCTATCAAATCCCATAGCCATAAATCTGCCATGAACATCATTCCAATCTTGCTTTCCAACAACAATGTTGCCACCAACATACATAAGGATTCCCTTTAGTCCTGCTTCATCACATTTTTCTCTTAATCCCCTACAATCGATTTCACCATGTCCATAAAGTGAAGAAACTATAATTGCATCTGCATTTGTTTCAACTGCGGCATTGATAAAATCTTCTTGTGGTGATAACACCCCTATGTTAATAACGTTAAATCCAGCTTCTGTCAATGCATAATCTAATATTTTGTTACCAACGGCATGACAATCGGCTCCAATGACACCAAGAACCAATGTTTTTTTACCCATTTTGTATTCCCCCTCTAACTAATTTTTTTGGCACTTTAACTCTACAATCTTTGATTTAAGGGTCTTCACTGATGTTTCTTCTAAGGTATAAGAAAACTCAATAAGTTCTTTGTTATCATAATTTAACTTACATACATCTTTATACCTACCGGGAGTTACTATTAGAACCTCTGACTTATCAATTTCTCTTTTAAGGTCAACTTCGTTAATACCACTAAAATACTCAACTGATAAATCTCCAAGTCCTGCATTATCAAGTGCAGATTTTATTTTAAATATAAACTCTTCAGATAAACAAATAAAAGCAAATTTTGTATCTGAAGGATGTCTAGCAATTTTTACTATGGATCCTAGATTTGCATTGATCGCTACTCCAAGTATCTCCTTGTTTAAGTCATTCAAAAATCCATTAACATCATTTACATGATTAAACGGCGAAATAACAACTTCACAAGTTGCAAGCTTGTCTTTCGTGTCATCACTCATCTTTTCCAAATCCATTAAAGTAAGTGGAATCGTATTCATTTTTGTAATTTGTGTTATTTCTTTACTAAACATTTTTGATTGTTCAATATTACATTCAACAAATGCTAAAGTAATTTTATTCATAACATCTTTTTTCTCATTAACCCTATTTGTTACTAGTTCTAAAAAGTCCTCAGTATCAATTCCGTATTCTAAGGCTTCTTCTAAAGCTAAATCCACGAACTTATTTATTTTTTTCTTACTATTTTCGCTTTTCCAAGAAATAGCTTCTTCTGCTACAAATGTACCTTTTCCTCTAAGAGATTTTAATACACCTTTTGATTCTAGTTCATTATAGGCGGTGCTAATGGTATTTCTACTAACTACTAGTTCTTGAGATAATTCTCTTTCTGTAGGCATTTTACTTCCAACTCTTAGCGTACCATCTTTTATAAGATACATTATTTGTTTTTTTACTTGGATATAAAGAGGTATCCCATTTGTCTTATCAATCGTAATGTTCAAAATCTCATCTCCTACCATACTTTGGCTTATTGGATTAATGGACTAATCCAATCCATAATTATAGTAGCATATGGCTTAATCATTTGCAATTTCATATTTTATCATATTATACTAAGAGCCTACTTTTAATAAAAAAAGTAGGCTCTTATCTTTAATTTGCTCCCTCTTTCAAGAAAATGCTTATAGATTCTGCAAGTGCATCTGCAAGCTTCTTTTGATACTCTTCATCCTTTAACTTATCACACTCAGACTTGTTACTTAAGAATCCACACTCTACAATTACTCCAGCCATATCATCATTCCCCCTTAGCACCTTATACTGGGTTCCTGCAGCCTTTGCTTCACGTTTGTTTGATGGATCCAATTGCTCTTTTAAAGTACTTTGTATAATTGTTGCTAGTTCTGCAGAGCTTGAATAATTTGAATACCACACCTGTGCTCCCTTACAAGAAGACTCAGGAAATGTATTTAAATGTATGCTTATAAACACATCACAATTAGTTTCTT
>DAMAVY010000433.1:0-3068 GCA_032077725.1 Clostridium sp.
TAGTATATCTCTGTACAGCCCTAAATATTCTAAGTATTCTTCTGAATCTTCTTTAAGTTCTATTGCAGCTGGCCCTCTAAATATATATAATCCTTCATCTTTAATAATATTGAAATCACTATCATCATAAAAGGCACTTAAACCGCTTACTGAAAATAATAGAGCAGTATTATTACTTTGTTTTCCATTTACAAGGTAATATACATTTATTCTATCCTCCATCTCTTCGATTCCAAATTTTCCAGTCCATTTACTTGGGAAAGTTAATGAAACTCCTAAGGATTCATTTTCATAAATATAAGTATTATTATCTTGTTTAATTAAATTACTTTCCATTATTAAATTGTAGCTTGTAAAGTTATGTTCATAATTATATTTTCCTAGGAAAAAGCTAAAAATACAAGCTAAAATAAAGGTAATTCCTAATAGCATATATCTTTTTCTGGACAATTTTTTTGACCTTTTGAACTCTTCAATTACAATAAGATCATTATTTCCCTCTCTTATTAATGATATAAATTCTTCTAAGGTAACAGGCAAGATATGCTTTGGAATAAAAAGAGAAACCCTTTCATTTTCTGCATATAAAATCAATCCATGTTTTAAAATCTTAACATTTTTAATTTCACTTAATTTAAGCTTAATATTACTAAATTCATTCTCCCTTATTAAATTACCATCCTCTATAGTAAAGTAAAAGGTACTTTCAATATCACAGTATATTTTATTATTTTTTATTGATTTTTTTGACTTTATTTTAATTATTATCAAAATTACTAAAATGTAGAATATGGATACACCAATTATCCTTATAAGTATATAAGTAAAAAATTCATGATTATAAATTAATAAGGAAGCAAATATAGAAAATATAGCTATTGCACCAGTGGGGAACATAGTTTTTTTATATAAGGTGGTAGCTTCTAATGTTTGTGTTAAATAAGTTAAGTATTCTCGAAAGCTTATAGTATTTTCCGATGGTTTAAACTGGAATCTCATATTACTAACACCCCTTAACCTTGATATATTTTTCAATATCTTTAATTAATTCATCTTTTTGAACATCAAAGAATTTTAAATAAAAGAAATTACCCGGCATTCCATTAACCTTATATTGGAAAATTAAAATATTTTCATCTACAATGACTTTCCTTACTGCATGCCAGTTAATTTGTCTTGATATACTATCATGGTAAAGTAATATTCCTTTTTCATCAAAAGAAACGTTCAATTCACCATTAGGTGTAATATTTAATAATCTTTTACTCTCCTTTTTGTAAGAGTTATAAAATATTAATGATTCAAGTATCAATACTATACTAGATATACATATAAACATTATCATTTGTAATTCATAAACCATTATTAAAATTAAAAATAATAATGTTAATACTATAAGAGTAGCTATACTAATAATAATTAAGGTAACCTTTAATAGATTTTTTCTAAGATATTTTTTATAAGCTACTTTAAAGTCATCATTATTAACTAATTTATATCTATACATTCTCTTTCCCCTCTACTTCCAATTCTATAATTTATTAAGTAAGTTATCTAATTATAACATATTTTACAATTATTAAAAATGGCAGCCATATAACTTATAACTTATTTAAAACAGTTTGTACACTTTTGGATTAAGGAAAGAAATATTTGAATTGTGAAAAAAAATACCGCATATTCATTTGAATAATACGGTATCTATTTTTAATTTTATTTTGTATTAAATTAATATTGTTTAGCTATTTCTTCGTCTATAAGTCTAAAATGTTTAGCCAATGCACTCATCACATCTTCCTTAGTATCAACTGAAGTATTATCTCTAACTAGTGTATAAAAGCCACTATTTCTATATTCTTCATAATGTTCTTTGCTATTTACCCTTGCAATTCCTTCTAAATAATTAGCCATAGTCTTTTCTGGATTTATAGACTTCATAATTTGTTCTTTTATAAATTTTTTATCAGCATCATCTCTATTAAAAAACTGTTCTACAGCCATTGATTGCGGTGATAGCATAATTGCAACTTGATTGTAATTAGCAATATTTTTTAATAATTCCACTGGAATATTTGTATCAACGATAACTTTTCTGTCCTTAGATACTCTAATTAATTCTGCTATTTCAAATTCTGCTATCTCCAAATTACTTTCCTCAATCCATTTTTCATATGCTTCAGGACTTCTATTAACAAACTCCTGCCAATCTTTCATGGTTTCAAAATAACAAACATTAGGAAATAATTCTGGTTTTGCAATTTTACTAGTCATATTAAAATGGTAATTTTCTTCACGTGAAATTAAATTGTACTTTTCCGCAAGCCGCTTAACCATTGTTGATTTTCCCGCATAAGCTGTACCAGTAATAAACATTACATTTTTTAAACAATATTTAATAATACTATCATCTATTTTCATATTTTTAGCTCCTTTTTCACAACAAAAAGAAAATGGTATTGTAGTAACAAGGGTTTGGGGGTGTTACCACAACATGGTTAAAGATGAATATATAAAGGTTAGGGTAAGTAAGGAACAAAAGGAACTATTTAAGAGAGTAGCACAACTTAAAGGTATTACAATGACAGATTTGCTAGTGGTGGGTACAGAGCAATTAGCCCTACAAGAACAAGAGAAGTTAAAGCAAAGAGCAACTGTAGTGGCAAGGGCAGAAAGAATGGATAGGCAAATAGCTTCAATAAAGGTTCGTATGGAGAAACGCAAAAAATTCTCAAAGAAGTTTTTGATAGGGGGAAGGTAAAATGTTTATTAATGGATTAAATGCAGAACAAAAAGCCTTATTAGAACAATTAGGGTTAGGGGAGGATGTTTCTATTCGGGAGATTATAAAAATGCTAGAAATCCTTAAAATTTATGATGAAGATCCTTTTGGTAAAAGTTTCAATGAGGGGATATTAAATTCAACAGTTGAAGTCTTGAAAAATATAGTTTTATAATTATAAATTTATTTGTCGCATGATTTAGAGGTGAAAAGCTATTATTTCGCAATTAACAAAGAGATATGATTTTTCTTTAAATTTATGGCTTAAAACCATAAAAATACGTTTTAG
>DAMAVY010000434.1:0-3044 GCA_032077725.1 Clostridium sp.
CGGAATCAGTATTAACTGAATTTAACTTAATGTGGGATGATGCAGATGCTTTAACAGAGGAGCTTCTTGAAACTTACGAAAAAATATATAAAGAGCAGAGAGCAGTTGTTAGAAAAACTCGAATTCCAAGTATTGCTCAATATAAACTTAAACCCAACAAGATGCAAGTTACTGCAATTGAGTCTCTTGATAAATTAAGAGAAAAGGGACTTAAAAAGGCGCTTCTAATTTCAGCTACTGGAACTGGAAAGACTTATTTATCAGCTTTCGATGTTAGAAATGTTAATCCTAAAAGGGCATTATTTATTGTACATAGAGAACAGATTGCTAAACAAGCTTTAAAAAGTTTTGTAAATGTTTTTGGTGATACTAAAACTATGGGAATTCTGTCGGGTACCTCAAAAGCCATAGATAGTGAATTTATCTTTTCTACTGTGCAGACACTAAGTAAGGATGAAGTGCTGTACAGTTTTTCAAGGGATGAGTTTGATTATATTATCATAGATGAGGTTCACAAAGCTGGTTCTGAGACCTACCAAAAGATTGCAAATTATTTCACGCCAAGGTTTTTACTTGGAATGTCGGCTACCCCAGAGAGAACTGATGATTTCGATATTTTTAAGATGTTTGATTATAATATTGCCTATGAAATTCGTCTTAAGCAGGCTTTAGAAGAGGATTTACTATGTCCATTTCACTATTTTGGAATTCAAGATATCACTGTAGGTGGACAAGAGTTAAAGGATAATGCTGACTTTAAATATCTTGTGGACGACGTGCGAGTTGATCATATTATTGAAAAAATTAACTTCTATGGATATTGTGGTGATAGAGTAAAAGGGTTAGTTTTCTGTGGCGATAAAAAGGAAGCTATAACCTTATCTGATAAATTCAATGAACGTGGATATAAAACTATAGCATTGACAGGAGAAAATTCCCAAGAGCAGCGTGAAGAAGCTATTAAACGTTTAGAACAAGATGAAGGGGATAACTTTTTAGATTATATTTTTACTGTGGATATTTTTAATGAAGGTGTAGACATACCAACAGTTAATCAAGTTGTTATGCTTAGAGCTACTAAGTCTGCCATAGTTTTTGTACAGCAATTAGGACGTGGTCTTAGAAAAAATGATAATAAAGAATATGTAGTTATTATAGACTTCGTTGGTAACTATGATAGTAATTTTTTAATTCCTATAGCCCTTTCAGGGGATAGAACTTATAACAAAGATAATATTAGAAAATATGTTTTGGAAGGTAACAGAATGATTCCAGGCTGTTCTACCATTAACTTTGATGAGATTTCTAGAAAGAGAATATTCGAATCTATAGACAAAGCTAAATTTAGTAATGTTAAGCTCATTAAGGAAAGTTATACTAATCTAAAGCAGAAATTAGGTAGAATTCCTAAATTAATAGATTTTGATTTATATGATTCTATAGATCCACTAAGGATTTTTGATTGTAGCAGTTTAGGTTCCTATCATATATTTTTAAAGAAATATGAAAAAGAATATGATATAAACCTTACCCCGATGCAAGAATCTTTTATAGAATTTATAAGTAAAAAACTTGCTTCTGGAAAAAGGGTTCATGAACTTGAAATGATTAAATGTGCTATTAAATGCGGTGATGATCTAAACGAAAATCTCACTGATATACCTTCCCTGAGTAAGTCTTGCTACCCAAATGTAAAATCTGGAGCATCACTTATGGCTACATTACAAAGTGTTTTAAAGGAAGAATATAATATAGGTTTCACAGAGAATACAGAAACTTCTATAGTAAATGTCCTTACCAATGAATTCCCTAGTGGAAGTGCTAAACAAACCTATAAAGATTGCATTTTTCTTGAGAAATCAGAATCGGATTATACAATTTCAAAGGTCTTCCTTGAAAATATAAAAAATGAAGAATTTAAAGCTATAGTTATGGAGCTTGTTGAGTTTGGTATATATAGATATAAAAAACTTTATATCAATCCTTATATGGATACGAACTTTAATTTATATGAAAAATATACCTATGAAGATGTGTGCAGACTTCTTGAATGGGAAAAGGGTGAAGTAGCCTTAAACATCGGAGGCTATAAGTTTGATAAAAAAACTAATACCTTCCCAGTGTTTATTAATTATAATAAATCAGAAGACATTAGTGATTCAATAAAGTATGAAGATAGATTTGTATCCTCTTCTCAGCTTATTGCATTATCTAAATCAGGTAGAACTGAAGAATCAGCGGATGTAAAGCAAATATATAATGCAGAAAAAGAAGGTACTCAGATAAATTTATTTGTCAGGAGAAATAAGGATGATAAAATATCAAAAGAGTTTTATTATCTTGGAAAAATTAAAGCTGTGGGAAATCCTAAGAGAGTTGTAATGGGGACCACAAATAAAAGTGCTGTAGAAATTAAATATAAACTTGATACTCCTGTGAGGGAAGATCTTTATGAGTATATCGTTTCGTAGTGCTTTAGTATGAAAAATATTTGCTCTAGAGTTAGATAATTAGTACAACTTTTTAAAATGTTAAAATCATAAAATGTTAAAATCATAAAATGTTAAAAAGATTAAATTATAAAATTATATAATTAAAAAATTATAAAATGGCAAAATTATAAAATGTTAAAATTTTAAATAGTAAAAATGTTAAAATGGCAAAATTATAAAATTATAAAATGTTAAATAGTTGTTGTGTTCATGCGGGTTTCAGGTATGAATGACTATCACTAAGGAATTGATAATTAATGAATATGATGAAATAATATATCAAGAATATAAAGGAATTTATTATGAAAGGTAATTCTAAGCAAAGTTCATGAAATCTATGGTTTAGCAGTGAGAGCTGCATATAGTGGTAAAAGGGTATTCAGTGGTCATTTGTATTTTGACAAAAAATTAAATATTCATGTATATATAATTAGATATCAGCTACAATAATAAATGAAAGAGGTGGTATCTCATGGGAAACGATTTTAACAATAATATTTTAGGTATACTCCGAAAATAATTTTAAAGTCACCATAAATACACTAATTTCAA
>DAMAVY010000435.1:0-3039 GCA_032077725.1 Clostridium sp.
CAGCTGGAAAATTACGAAAAACGGATATTAAAAAAATAATGCAAATAAACCCCAGCCTTATAATGATTGCTGGTGGCACAGATTATGGTGAAAGAGACACTGCCCTTGATAATGCTGAGATTATAAGAAATTCCGGGTTAAATATTCCTGTGGTTTATTGTGGCAATATAGCTAATCAAGAAGAAATAAGAGAAATATTTCAAGGCACTGAATTGTATGTAATTGATAATGTGTATCCAAGGGTAGATGAATTAAATGTTGAGCCAGCTAGAGGAATTATTCAAGATGCATTTGAAGTAAACATAGTTAAAGCAGGAGGCATGGATAAAATTAAAAATATGGTTCATGGAGCTATAATGCCTACTCCTGGTGCTGTAATGGAAGCAACAAAATTGCTTTATGAGATTATTGGAGATGTAATAGTCATTGATGTGGGAGGAGCTACCACTGACGTTCACTCGGTAACAGAGGGGAGTCTAGAAGTTTTAGATATATTAGTAACTCCAGAACCTAAGGCAAAGCGTACTGTTGAAGGTGATTTAGGGGTATATATTAATAGAAAAAATGTAATAGAACTTTTGCATGACAATGAATTAGAAGGAAAGACAAGAGGGGAAATAGAAGAGCTAATTGTGCCTATTCCAGCTACAGAAGAGGAAAGACACTGGAGTAGGGTGCTTACAGTGAAGGCTGTGAATACTGCTATAGATAGGCATGTAGGACAGATTAAGAGAGTTTATGGTTCAGGAAGAAAGTTTAGTGCCTATGGCAAGGATTTATCTATGGTTAAATACATTATAGGTACAGGGGGGGCACTGACAAGACTGGGTAATGGCGAAGAGATTTTACAGAGTATAAAGGATGTTAAAGGAGATATCACCATGCGTCCTACAAAAGAAGCAAAGGTGGTATTAGATAATATGTATATCATGGCATGTGCTGGAGTTTTAAGTAGAGAAAATAAAGAAGCTGCTATAGAGTTACTTAAAGCAAGTTTGAAATTATAATTTGTCTAAATATCAAAGGAAGAGGGTAGGTCATAATAATTAATTTTATTATGGAGTACAAAAGTTAATCAAAAGTTTTTACTACTAAAAAGGAGAGTTTTAGAGATGATTAAGAGTTACCCCAGTGTAGAATTAAAAAAAGAAAAGTTAGCTTATAATACTCAACTTGCACTAGACATGTGGACTGAGGAAGATGTTAATTATCCAAGGATGGATGTTGATTTGAAGAAGTTAACGCATAATACTGAATTTATACTGAATATGTGCAAAAAGATAAATGTTGATGTTTCTGTAGTAACTAAAGTATTTTGTTCAGTACCGGAAATTGTAGAGGCTATTTTGTCAGCAGGAATAAAAACAATTGGTGATTCAAGAATATCAAATTTGAAGAAACTTGAAAACTTCAATTGTAAAAAGCTATTGCTGAGAATTCCAGCTATTAGTGAAGCAAATAAGGTTATTAGGTACTGTGATATTTCTTTAAATTCAGAATTAGGAACCATTAAGGTTTTATCTAAAGAAGCTGTTAAAGAAAAAAAAGTTCACAAGATAATTCTTATGGTGGATTTAGGTGATTTAAGAGAAGGAGTTCTAGAAAAAGATGTATTAGATATTTCACGAGAAATAATTAAATTACCTAATATTGAATTTCTAGGTATTGGAACAAATCTAACTTGTTATGGTGGGGTTATACCAAATGAAGTGAACCTTGGAAAATTGTTAGAAATTAAAAATAAAATAGAAAAAGAACTGGGTATTACATTGCCAGTAGTATCAGGTGGAAACTCAAGTAGTTTATATATGGTTATGAATAAAACTATACCAGAGGGAATAACAAACCTAAGAATTGGAGAAGCAGTAGTTTTAGGTAGAGAAACTGCCTATGGAAGAGATATACCGGGTATGTTTAGGGATGTATTTACTTTAAAAGGTGAAATTATAGAAATAAAGGATAAGCCATCTGTACCAATAGGGAATATAGGCATGGATGCTTTTGGAAAAGTACCAACATTCCTTGATAGAGGAGTAATTAAGAGGGCTATAATTTCTATTGGAAGACAAGATGTGAAAATTGATGGAATAACTCCAATGGATGATAAAATAAGAATCTTAGGTGGAAGCAGTGATCACCTTTTACTTGATGTCACTGAAAGTGAAATAGAATATAAAATAGGTGATGTAATTGATTTCGGAGTAGATTATGGTGCGCTTTTAGCTGCGATGACTTCTCCTTATATTAATAAATATATATTTTAACTAATAAAATATAACTATGTGAATTTGCCTATATTACTATATTTTTAGAAAAAAAGTTATATAATAAGACTAAAGAAATTTGGAATAATTTTATGTATAGGAGATGATTCATATGGTAGATTTTAAAGAATTTACACAGGATTTAAGTGTAGCAGTTAAGAATCTTCATGAAAAGGGTGCTTTTTTAACAGTAAAATCAGGTGAAGAAGTAAATACTATGATTATAGGATGGGGAAATGTTGGATTTCATTGGGGAAAGTCTACATTTTCAGTTTTAGTAAGAAAGCATAGACATACTTTTTCACTACTAGAAAAGGCAGATAACTTTACAATTACAATTCCTCTTGATGATAGCTTGAAAAATGAAGTGAAGTTCTGTGGTACTAAATCAGGGAGAGATTATGATAAGTTTAAGGAGTGTAATCTTGAGTTGATTCCGGCAAGGTGTGTAGATACTCCAGTAATAAACAAAAGTAATGTACTAACTTATGAGTGCAAAATAGTTTATAAACAAGAAATGAATCCGGAATTTTTAACAGAAGAAATTAAATCTTCAAGTTATCCAGGAGATGATTATCATATGGTATATGTGGGGGAAGTTGAAGCTTGTTACAAGTTATAGAATACTACAGGCTGTAAATATCCTTAATCAGCGAAATTGCTGGTTAAGGATATTTTTATTACCATAATTGAATAGTATTTCTTGCCCCAAAAAAAACAAGGATATCTAAAGAATATAGTTTTTAATGTATAAACCTAGAAGGACTATTTGAAT
>DAMAVY010000436.1:0-3030 GCA_032077725.1 Clostridium sp.
AGGTCAGGTTATTGCATCACAAGTTTTTAATAATACACTAGATGCAGTTAAGTATACATTTGATGTAAATCCAACAAAGCTATACCAAGTATTTTTTGTTGGATTTACATCTAATGTATACTTAACTGCATCTAGTGTATTATTAAAATCTTGTGATGCAATAACCTGACCTTCGCTATAAACATCAATATGATTTAATCCATTAACAGCTTGAATTTCTGTATTTAATGTGTATTTTTCACCTGTTTTAACTTTTTGTGTTGTACCAAACATTGTATTTGCTTCTGGTGTAAATATAGGTCCCATTGTTACATAACTATGACCATCTTTTATTGTTTGAAGATACTTTTCAGTTGAATTTTCCCCCTCAATATAAGCATATAATCTGATAATTCCTGGATATAATCCTGAAGTTACATCGTGCTGATCTGAACCTGCACTTAAGTATTTTTTAATACCTTTATTCCAATATCCCATTGCAGAATCTAATGCTCTTTTATCCATATTTGTTTTATCAGTTAAATCAATTGTAGATTGTAATTCAAGTAAATCGAAATCTTCAGTACCTTCATCATATCCACCTTTGACACTATCTCTATTATAGAAGAAACCATATTCTGTATATGGATGATTAACAACTACAAGAGCACCCATATCATGTCCAGCTTTAATTATTTCTGCTGGAGTTAAATCTGGAGAAATCGGCTTTTTAGTATAATCAACTCCTAAAATACCCCAATGACCCCAACCTGGAGAAACTTCGATACTTGGAATAAATGGTCTGTTGCCTTCTTTAGCCAATTCAGCCATAAGAGGATCATTTACTACTGCATCATGGTCAGAAACAAGGTTATAATTTAAACCTGCTGCAACTTGAGCTTTATACAGTTCTTTAACTGGTGTTGCACCATCACCAAAATCTCCATGTTGATGGTTGTCCATACTATACCAATTTCTTGAATTTGTTTTTATTAACGTAGGAAGTATAACTTCTTCATTAAAGGTTTCACCTGGCTTTAATGTTTTTGTTATTACAACAGGTAGTGATTCATAATCACTTCCACGTGTAATCGTAAACGTTACAGGATTCTCTGGAGCTGATACATCAAATTTAGCTTCGTGTGTTTTGAAATCTGTAAAGAATACAGTTCCACCAAGTGTCTTAAATGTTGATGTAATTCCTGATACAGTTACTTTGAAATCAACTGGATTTCCATTTTCATCAACAGCTTTAATAGAAGCTTGAGCGCCATCTTTAACCATAAAATCTAACTTTGAATTTCCTGTTAAGTTTAAGATTTGAACATCTGAAGGTGTATATCCTTTAGCTTCAACATGAACCTCATATTCATCTTTGGGTAAATCAAACTCAAAGTAACCATTTTCATCTGCTATTTTCCAAGCGAATGGTTGCATAATATCTTTTTTAAGTTGTTCTTTACCATGAGATTTTACAGTTTCCTTGTAAGACCCTTTTTTACTAATTACTACAAATGCATCTTTTACAGGATTTCCTTTACTATCTTTAACTACACCGTTTACATTTGCTGATTGAATTGTTGGATCTTTTTCTATGAAACGTTCAATAATAGGTGTCGTTTCCCCCTTATCTGAAACTAAAATTTCACCTGTATAAACAGTACTCTTTCCTGGTTCAATTGTATTGTTTATATAAACATCCTTATATCCACTTGAACCTTTATATGTATTTGCACCATCTAATTGAACGGAAACAGCATAATTTTTATCATAAGTTAAAACGTAATTTCCAAATCTTTCATTAACATCTTTATCAGCACCAATTCCGATACCAGTTATTTTTTTGTCCGGATAATATCCAAAAGGTCCAAAAGTGCTCGCGGCTAAAGTACTAATTGAATATCCTCCATATAAGTTTTCGTAAACATCATTTCCTTCTGGATTTTCAACAGTTGTTTTTAAACTAATATAATTTTTACCATCTTCTAATGTGTACTCAATTGTAACATTTAAAGGTAATTTATGTCCTGATGTCCAATATCTTGTTTTAGCAGTAACAACAGCCTTATCTCCTTCTATTTTGTATGTAATATTTTCCTTTGGGTTTTTCTGTAGATTTTCACCGTTAAATGCTCCAGTAGATGTCCAGAAATTGTTTAGAAATTCAATATCATTTACTAAATCAACACCAAATTTTCCATCTTTCATAATAGCAACGTCAAGGATACTACCATTGGTCATATTCCAGTAGTTATTTGTTCCTACTGCAAAAGATGCAGCAATTTTATCATTGTATATTGTAAAGTCGTTTGCGTGAATAGCCATACCTTGATTAATAGGTGTAGCACCCTCAACAACTCCAACATCTGCCATGGCAGGTCTTGTTAATAACATTGAACACAATGCACATGCGCCCAATACCAATGATAATTTCTTAGATTTCATAATTATGTCCCCCTCAATTTGAATAATAAAAAATTTTATATTAATTAAAAAACTAATAATCAAAGTTAATTCATATGAAAAATTTATTATACTTATAATAATGCATTTTGTTTCAAAGTGTAACACAATTCCCAATGAAATCAGAGTAATTTTTTATACTTTAAATTTTTAACTCTTTAAATTAAATTCTAAATTAATATTAATAAAAAAAAATACATTCAATACAATATATTATATAATTTGGATACAAATTTTCTGGTCATATTGGGGATGATACAATTTTCTGCACTGATAGTCATATGCACTTGGTACTATTAACCCTTGCTCGGGACTTTCACCCGTTAGATTACACCCATAATGGGCGCACAAATAGAATAAAGCCCTAAAATATTTTATAAATTAATTTATATGAGCTTATCCATTGATTTCATAGTCTTTGAATATCTCCTATAATAAAAATATCCTAACACTGCCCATAAAATCACTAATATCATCGATGGGGTACTTAATCTTGCAGGAGAACCCGGTATTAGCAATAATCCTATGAATACTAGACCTATAAACGCTCCTATTGCTGAAAAGCATTTATCGACTCCCGTTGAATAT
>DAMAVY010000437.1:0-3021 GCA_032077725.1 Clostridium sp.
TATGTATCTTCTCATCATATTGAGATATATAAGAAAAACAATGCCTACGTTTTAGAAGACTTAGAAAGCACTAATGGTACAAAAATAAACAATGTTCAAATAAAAAATACTGTTGCATTAAAATCTGGAGATATAATAAAAGTAGGAACAGCTATTTTTAAATTAATATAATAATGGAAGGAGAAAAATATGAACACTATAAAGCAAGAAAAGCGCGTTCTTAGATATATTTATTTACTAGTATTAGTATTATTTTTTAATGTGGCAATTTTGACTCCAACCATTGATAAAGGAGCATTAATTATAGGGGTAATAATATGTGGACTATTAGGTTACTCTCATTTTGTAATAAGAAGATTTTATCCTGATGGGGATAAATTCATACTATTATTTTCTAACATACTTGCAGTAATAGGTATAGCAATGATATATAGATTAGATATGCCAATTTCTGGAGGAGGCTATGCTGCAGATGGAGTACGAACTTTATTAACTGCAAAACAGATAATTTTCTTTGCATTAGGAGTGACAATGTTTATATTAATAGTTGTAATATTACCGGATTTAAAGAGATTTGGTAAGCTTAGGTATTTATATCTTGCAGTTACACTGATATTTATGTCTATGGGTACACTTTTTGGTAGTGAACAATTTGGAGCTAAAAACTGGGTAAGTATTGCAGGTATTGGATTTCAACCCTCTGAGTTCGGAAAAATAGCACTGGTAGCTTATTTGGCTTCAGCATTAAAGGATTATGAGAAACCTTCAGAGTTTTGGATTAATATAGGAAGAAAAATTGGCTTTAAAAAACAGAGTTCATATAAATATCTTACTTTGATAGAACCAGCCTTAGCAGTTATGGTATCATTACTATTTATGCTAGCACAAACAGACTTAGGTTCTGCATTAATTTTCTTCGCAATAGCCATTACTATGCTATATATTGCAACCTCTAATAAAAAATATGTAATAATAGCATCACTTTTATTTGCAGTTGGAGGAACAATAGGGTATTTTTTATTTTCTCACGTACAAGTAAGGGTGGCCATATGGCGAGATCCATGGAAATCTGCCAATGAGGCAGGGTACCAACTAGTGCAATCTCTGATTGCTATTGCTAATGGGGGTTTTTTTGGAGTAGGACTTGGAAATGGGTTTCCAGACTTTATTCCTGTAGTAGAGTCAGATTTTATTTTTTCAATAATTTGTGAAGAATTAGGAATACTAATAGGCTTTGCAATAATAATAATAAATTTTTTGTTGTTTTATAGATGCATGAGAGCAGCTATTTATACTAGAGATAAGTTTTCGAGATTATTAGCAGTAGGATATAGTACTATGATAGTATCTCAAACCTTAGTAATTATTGGGGGAGTAACTGGGGCAATACCACTTACTGGAATTACACTTCCTTTTGTTAGTTATGGAGGAAGTTCTATGTTAATGAACTATTTTGCCTTAGGCATTATACAAAAAATATCAGAGGAGAGTAATAGTTATGAATAAATTACAAAAGAACGTAAGAAACGTAATGTGTGTGTTTCTATTACTATTTTTGGCATTATTTTCCTATATAAGCTATAATACATTATTTAAAAGTGAAGAAGCATTAGATAGCGCTTATAACAAAAGAAATCAGGCGGAAAAAGATAGAGTTTTGAGAGGAACTATATACGATAGAGATATGAACCCCTTAACCAAGGGAGAAAAAACTGGAGAGTTTTCGCAAACAAGGCAATATGTTGGAGGTTTACCTTTTACACATGTAATAGGGTATTATGATGCAAAATATGGAGCTAGTGGGATAGAAAAGAAGTTGGATAAGGAACTTTCTGGTCAATCACAAAATCTAATAGAAGGAATTTTCACTAGTAAATATGCAAGTGCAATAAAAGAGGTTATCACAAGTAAATCCTTAGATCCAATAAAGAATATTTCCAAAGGTGAAGAGGAAAAGAATAAGGTTGGAAATGGTGTAGTAACTACATTAAATTCAAAATTACAAAAGCGTGCCTATGAGGTCTTAGGAAATAGAAATGGCTCTGTTGTAGCAATAAATCCTAAAACAGGGGAAATCCTTGCCATGGTCTCAAAGCCAAGTTTTGATGCTAATACAATACAAAAGGATTTTGAAGCACTATCCCAGCAGGGGGATAATCCATTTTTAAATAGAGCAGTTTCAGGATTTTATCCACCAGGATCTTCATTTAAAGTAGTAACAGCTATTAGTGCTTTAGAAAACAGTACAGGAGTTCTTAATAGAACTTTTGAGGATCAAGGTAAAATTACTTTCAATGAAAGTGAGTATTTGGAGAATTTTAAAGGTTATGTTTATGGAAACATTGGACTTAGAACAGCATTTTTAAAATCAAGTAATGTAGTTTTTGGAACATTAGCTATGGAACTAGGAAATTCTACTTTAAAAGATACTGCAGAGAAATTTTATTTTAACAAGGATATTCCATCAAGAACATTAACCATCGATAATAGCGTTTTCCCTGAGTATGGTAGTAGTGAAGCAGGAAATATAGCACAAAGTGGTATAGGTCAGAGTGGTGTGCTTGCAACTCCTATACAAATGGCACTTGTTGCTAGTACAATCGCTAACAATGGGGTTATGATGGAACCTAATGTAGTAAAGCAAATTATAGATTCAAAGGGAAATGTTGTAGAAAGTTTTGAACCAAAGGTGGCTGCGACAGTAACCACTAAAGAAAATGCAGCGATACTTAAAGATTATATGAAAGCTGTAGTAAATGAAGGTACAGGTAAAGCTGCTAACATTTCAGGAGTCCAAGTTTCAGGAAAGACTGGAACTGCAGACCATGATGACGGGGATAAGATACCACATACTTGGTTTATAGGCTTTGCAGGCTATGATGATCCTGAAATTGCATTTGCTATAGTAGCAGAAGAAGGCGGAAATGATAGTTTTAATGCTAGTGCAATGGCAAAGGAACTCATGAAAACTTATTTTAATCAGGATTAGTAGCTATCTTTAGCTATAGATTTTGGATGGGA
>DAMAVY010000438.1:0-3016 GCA_032077725.1 Clostridium sp.
GCATAGTCACCGTCTAATTGAGTAGAATCAGCGTGCATAATAAAGAACTGAGATCCAGCTGAGTTCTTTTCTTGAGAACGAGCCATAGATATTACCCCTTTTTCGTGGGAAAGAGAATTTTCAAATCCATTGCTAGTGAATTCACCGTATATAGAATAGTCCGGTCCTCCCATTCCAGTACCTTCAGGATCTCCACCTTGAATTACAAATATGCCTTCTTTAATTATTCTATGAAAAGTCAAGCCATCGTAAAATTTGCTATTAGCAAGGCTAATAAAGTTTCTAACTGTGTTTGGTGCTATTTCAGGATATAATTCTATCTTTATCAGGCTACCATCTTCCATTTCTATTGTGGCTACCGGATTTTTATCTGTAGCTTTCTTTTCAGTTTCTTTTGAAAGATATGTAGAATTAGTTGTGTCCGTTTTGGCTTTATCAGCCGTAGTATTTTCTTTGCTATTTGAGGAAGCACTGCATCCCATTAAAGTTAATGACAGTAAAGCTGTAATTAGTAAGGTTCCTAACATTCTTTTTTTCATTGTATCTTCTCTCCTTCTGTATGTTTTACTAATATAGTGTATCATTATAATAGGAAAATTTAAATAAATATTAACAAAAGCACTAGAAAAGAGCTTCAAGTAAAGGTTACTTAAAGCTCTTTTTCATCAGGTTGATTTTGTAGATAATATTTAAACTTTTCTCTCCAAGACTCATATAGCTTAATATCTATCCTTCGAAGATAGAAGAAAAATTCTCCTATACTATCACGTTTATATATGCCTCTCATTAAATGCTGTGGATAAGGCATTATTTTATCAAAATTATTTTTTGGATCAATGACCTTAATTGAGAAATCCTCTTGTACATAAAGATCCTTGCAACGTATATCTAACTTTTTATAATTTAGCTTTTCAAAGTTTTTGATTAACTTGACTAAGTTATATACTAGTTCATAGTTTAATGGGTTGTGATTTAAGTGTTTATCTAGCCGTATACCATCTACAAATTCTCGTACAATAAAGTAATCTCCATATTCAAAGACCTGAGGAAAGGAAACACATTTACTTGAAGCTTTGAGAATATCATACTCGGTTTCACATACTTTTTTATCATTAAATATTTTAATGATTTTATGAGCGTCAATTCTATATACAACTCCATTGTTACCTTTTCCTATAAACTTAGAAGATCTTATAATATTTTCTACTTCTTCACTTAAATAAATTTTATTTGTAAAATGTCTAGACATAAGCCCTCCTAGATAAGGTTATATTATATTAAATTATATGCTAGACATATTCAGTATATTAATTAAAGATTATTTTTTATCTTTACCTTTACTAGACTTTAAAGATTTACTACTTTTTCTAAGAGAATTACTTTCATTTTTCTTATTAAATGAAGTAGAAGTTTTTTTACTAAACCCAGTAGTGTCTTTTTTCTTATTAGAATTATTTGCGTTATTACCATTCTTAACAATTGCTTTTACATCATCAACAAATCCAAAAGCTAAAGTCTTTTCAGTAAGTGTAAAGTTTAGATTCTTGCTATAACCTTTTAATTGAGCTATTTCAAGTGGTGTTACAATTGATATAACAATACCCGTTTTGTCAGCACGTGCAGTTCTACCGCTTCTATGTACATAGGTATTTATGTCTTCTGGCAAATCTAAATTAAATATATGAGTAACATTATCTATATCTAATCCTCTTGCAGTTAAATCAGATGAAACTAAAAGGTTTATTTTTTCACTTTTAAAATCACTCATAGCTTTTTGTCTTTCATTTTTCATAAAACTACCGTGTATTCCATCCACAGGCAATCCATGGAATTTTAATTTTGAAGTAAGGATTTCAATTTCTTCAGTCTTATTTATGAAGGCTATAGCTTTTTTAGGTTTTACACTTGCCATTAGCTTTCTTAATGTGAGAATTTTATCTCTTTTTTCACAAACAATATATAAGTGAGTTATATTAGGATTTATAGTACTACTATTACCACACTTAATAAGTTTTGGTGACTTCATTATCTCTTTTCCAATAGATATTGTTTCTTCTGTTATTGTAGCAGACGCCATTATTAATTGCCTATCTCTTAAAGTAGTTTTAATAACATCTTTTACTACATTTAAGTTATTTATATCAAGAAGTTTATCACACTCATCAATTACTATAGTTTTTACAGTATGTGCAGTAATTTTCTTTAATTTTATTAGTTCTAAGATTCTTCCAGGAGAACCAATTACGAATTGTGGTTTATCCTTTAATTTTTCAACCTGTCTTTTAATATTTACATCTCCCATAATTACTGTAGATTTAATATTTAATCCAGATTTAACTCCTAGTTTCTCAAGAACTTCGTTAACTTGTAGTGCAAGCTCGTGGGTTGGAACTAAAACAATAAACTGATTTTCACGTTTATCATAGTTTGTTTTTTCTATTAAGGGAAGTAGATATGCTAATGTTTTTCCACTACCAGTTTCGCTTTGTATCATTATATCTAGGTTTTCACTTATTTCAGGAATTGATAGCTGTTGTATTTGTGTTGGCTCTGTTATATTCATTTCATTTAAAGCAGTTATTATATTCGAGTTCATTTTTAATTCTAAAAAATTATTCATATTTTCATCTCCAATTTCAATTCTACAAAATATATATAAGTTAATCTCAGCTTCAGATTAAGTTTGATCTTTCACTGATGCTAAGTGTTGAAACCTCTTCTATTTCTATATGAATTATACCATAAAAGTTCTCAATTTAAGCCTAGTACCCTTATTTTCTATGCTCAATGGTATTAAATCCAATAATCAACTTAATTTTAAACAAAAAAGTAAAAAAAAGTTATTTTTTTAAGAACAAAGGTTTGATTACTGGTAATGCTTGTGGTATAATTATCAATATTAAGAGGTGATTTTATGAGAGATATTACAATAAAAAAACAACTAGAAGTTTACGAGTTTATAAAAGATCAAGTTAATGCTAAAGGCTATCCACCTTCAGTTAGAGAAATCTGTGAA
>DAMAVY010000439.1:0-3014 GCA_032077725.1 Clostridium sp.
TTTCAAGATTATGATATTGTTTATGTAGTAACTGAAACGGAATCTTTTATAGAGGAAAAAAACTGGATTGATATTTTTGGAGAAAGACTATATATGCAATTGCCTGAAGAAATGAATAGATCCCTTGGAAAAGAATCTAATATTGAACAATGTTATGGATACTTAATTCAATTTGTTGATGGCAACAGAATTGATTTACATTTGCAGACTCTTGATTTAATGCTTAAAGAAATATTAGAAGATAAACTTACAATAATCTTGTTGGATAAAGACAATGTACTTCCCAGAATACCAGAATCAACGGATGAGGATTACTTAGTTAAAAGACCGACGCAAATCTTATTTAGCCATTGCTGTAATGAGTTTTGGTGGTGCAAAAATAACATAGCCAAAGGATTATGGCGAGAAGAGATACCATATGTAACGGATATGATTAACTTTTATATTCGACCTGAACTTAAAAATATGATTTCTTGGTATGCAGGGATATTGACTGATTTTTCTTTGAGTGTAGGTAAATGTGGTAAATATTTAGATAAATATTTACCGGAGTATACGTGGAAGAGATTTTTAGAAACATATTCAAAGGCCGATGTTAATTCTCTTTGGAAATCAACTTTTGTCATGTGTGATTTATTTGATGAAGTTTCTAAAAAGGTTAGCAATGAATTTGGATTCTACTACAATGAGGAAGAAGCTAAGAATAGTTTTATGTTTTTAAAGAATACAGAAGCATTGCCTAAGGATGCGAAAGAAGTGTTATAACTTAAAAAATGCTGATAGATGCATATTTAATGAGAGCTAAAAGCATGGCTCCAGAATATACCTAATCAAGCATCATAAGTGCCCCTGAAAAATAAGTTATTATTAAATAAATTTTAATCAATATGTTGAGTTTATTATTTATAAGTGTTATACTATTAGTGTAAAAAGAATAAATGTGAGTAACATTTAACTTGTTTTGTAACAATATATAGTATGAATAATAATTAAGGAGTGTACATTATGAACAATTATACAAATCAAATTGATGATCAAGTTTTAACAGAATTAGATGGCTTAATAGAAAAGACCGGTGTATCTCGTCAAGAATTTTTAAACTATGTTGCAAAAGTTTACAATACAAATAGCAACGTAGAAAGAAATGTTACTGATTATGATTCTTATTGTGACAGCTTCGTTGGATAATAAATTAGTCGCTAATATAATGCAAATTATTGTTCAAGTATAGTGTAGTAAATTTAAAATGTTTATTAGAGTGCAATACAACAGTTAATTCTTTTGTATTGCATTTATTATTTTCTTTGATAAATTTTATAGTTTATTCAACTTTGGTATTTTAAATAGATTGAGGAAACATCTACTTGAGATTTAGTAAGTTATTTACTTGGCTTGAAATATGATGTATATTTATAAATATGAGTATAGAAATAAAATTTATAAAATATATCAATAAATTATCTCAATTGAATGATTAAATTAGATAGTTTAAGTTATAAACAACTTAAATATAAATTTTAATGTTCAGGTAGGGTTGTATTAAGCAAATGTAAAATGAAGAGTGGTGTTACTTATGGATAAATTTATTGCAAGGCAACCTATTTTTGATAGAAAAAATCGAGTAGTTGCATATGAACTTTTATATAGAAGTGGGCGTGAAAATTATTATGATGGTAATGATGGGGAAATGGCAACTATGAGTGTCATATCAAATTCTCTTTATTCATCTAATGTGAAAGCGATTACAAACAATACGAGAGCTTTTATAAATTTTACTGAAAAATTAATATTAAAAGAAATAGCAACATTACTTTCTCCAAAAGATGTAGTTATTGAAATTTTAGAGACTGTAGAACCTAATTCTGAAATTATTGAAGCATGTAAAAATCTTAAAAACAAGGGATTTGTTATAGTTCTAGATGATTTTATTTTCCATGAAAAATATATAAAATTAATAGAACTTGCAGATATAATAAAAGTAGATTTTAGAATAACTCAAGGTATAGAACGAAAGAAAATATTTAAAGTTTTGAAAATTAATAATAAAATTAAGTTTTTAGCTGAAAAGGTAGAAACTACAGAGGAATATATTGAAGCATTAGATTTAGGATATTCATACTTTCAAGGATATTATTTTAGCAAACCAGTAACAATGTCAACAAAACAGATTCCTTCTAACAAATACATAACACTTAAAATTTTTAATTTATTAAATAAAGAAGATATGGATATTGATGAATTAGAAGATCTAGTTTTAAAAGATGTAGGATTATCATATAAAGTGCTAAAATTAATTAACTCCTCAGCATACGCTATGATAAGTAAAGTAACATCTGTGAAATATGCTATTACACTTCTTGGACGAAAGGAAATTGCTAAATGGCTTTATGTAGTATTGCTAAATGAATTAAATGAATCTAATTCTAATGAAATAGTTAAAGTTGCGTTGCAAAGAGCAAATTTTTGCGAAAATATATGTAAACTAAGCAAGTATAAAAGAAAAGCATATAGTACCTATGTTACAGGACTATTTTCAGTTATGGATGCTATCTTAAATTGTCCAATGGAGGCTGTCATAAATGATATATATTTACCTGATGAAGTTAAGGATGCTTTATTAGGTAACAAAAATGTATTAAACGAAATATTAGATTTGGCTATAAATTATGAAAAGGGTGAATGGGATAGGGTTGTAGCTTGTTCTGAAAAACTGCAAATAGATGTAAATGAGATTTCAGAAATATATCTTGGTTCTTTAGAATGGTCCCAAAATATGAGCTAAAAATGGTAAGGTAGTTGAAACTAAGGTGTAATTAGAGATAGATGGAAGGATATATTAGCAGATAATTATGAAATTAATATATTACTTGCACTTATTTTTTTAAATTGGTAATATGAGATAGTATTGTGAATAATACAATATATAGTTGATTATGGAAGTTAGAGGTAAATAAAATAGAATGATAAAAAAAATTATTAAAAAAAATAATATGTTATATACCAAAAATCAAATG
>DAMAVY010000440.1:0-3003 GCA_032077725.1 Clostridium sp.
GCCAAAATCCTACGATGGAGTCTTTCAACGTTTTAGTCTTTAGTTCTTCAACATCAAATTCAACATAACTTGTTCTATAAACTAACTCTATATATCCTACAAAAAATTTTTTTATAACCTTTTCTCTTATTGAAGAAATATTCATTTTTCCTCCTTTAAGTAGTGACACAGATCTATCTAGTACTCGCTATATATTTTTGTTCTTCATTTATCCTATAACTTGTACCATTATGCCTATCAATTACTTCTTTATAATTTTTTTCAGCAATCTTTGCTATATTGCTATTCAAATATTTTAACGCAGTATTAAATGCACCTAATTTCAATTTTTGCATTTCATCACTGTCATTCATTATATGAATTATTTTATCTACCCACTCATTAATACTTTCTACTGTCATATATCCATTAATCCCATTTTCAACTACATCTGCAACACCAGTTGCTTCAATTGCTACTACTGGATTTTTAGCCGCCATGGCTTCAAGTAATACTATGCCTTGAGTCTCTGATTTTGATGAAAACAAAAACATATCTGAAGCCCTATAATAGTCTCCAATAAACTTGTTGCTAACACTGTTTAAGAATTTAATATTTTCCTCAACACCAAAGCTTCTAGTTAATTTTTCAAGTTCTTCTTTTAGTGGGCCTTCCCCAATTATTATGAGATTAAATACATTTCCAACTCTATTTTTAAGTTCTGCAATACCCTCAATAATAAATTCTATATTTTTTTCTTTAGTAAGTCTTGAGACAGTACAAAAAAGAAATTTCTTATTTTCTTTAAATCTAGCTCTAATTTCTTCTGACCTACCTGCATTCTCATTAAAATAACTTTTATCTAATCCTGTAGGCATAATTTGAATTTCAGCTTTTGATCCAATGTTCTCCAAATAATCTTTTATTAATTTTGTTGGAGCAAATACCTTATCGCATTTATTGGTAAATTTTCTTACATAATTGGGTACAAAGCTATCCTTGGTATAACTGAGAAACTTTTCTTCTAATTCGCTTAAATAACCATTATGCTCAATTTTACTTTGCTCTTCAATGATATTAAAGGCTTTAACGTTATGAAGATAGAATTCGTACCTAGTGTGATAGGTAAATGTAACGGGTATATTATACTTTTTGCCAAGCCTTAGAGCTACTTTTCCCATGAGCATAGGATGATGCACATGAATGATGTTAAAATTTAAGCTAACAAATGATTTTTCTATTGTATCATCCAAAATATTTGGCATCACCATCTTTTGGTCCACTAATACCTTTTTGTATGACTTATACCTTATAACAAATTCCTCTTCCTCTTGATTTTCATATGTTGGAGCAAATATATATACTGTATGACCAAGTTCTCTTAATCCTTCTGCAAGTCTCTCTATAGAAATAGGGACTCCCCCTAAGAAAGGCTTATAATTGTTGGTAAACATTGCAATTCTCATTTTACTCCTCCTGTATACATACTATCTATTTAAAACTGATTTTTAGGTATTTCATTATTTATTTTTTGACATTTTTCGTATTTTCGTCGATTTTTATCTAAATAAGCACTTGCAACACTGTGTCTCCGAACATGTATCCAGCCCCTATAAACACTCCATTCCAAATTAAAATTCCTAAGGTTGAATATACTGTGTACTTAACAAAATCTAATTTCAACACTCCAGCTGGTATTGATATAAGAGTTCTTACCGTAGGAATAAACTTGCATAAAAACACTCCTAGATTACCGTAAACCCTCAGCTTATCCATACTTTTATTAATAATAGGTTTATGCTTTGGAAATTTTCTTGTATATTTTTCGATGAAAAAATTTCCACCTCTTCTTCCGAGAAAGTACAACACCCAGCTTCCTATAACACCCGCTATTACAGAAATCCCTAATACAATAAATATATTAACACCACTATTAGAGGCCCACATTCCTGCTAAAGGTAATATTATTCCACCCGGTATACCAGGTATATTTAAATATTCTAAAAAAACAATAAAAAATATAAATATAATTCCATATTGAGATATATAATGTACTAAAGATAATGGTTCCATATAATCAACCTCCATATTTTCCATATATTAATTATATGTTATAATTATTTCAATAAGTTCATACAAATCTTTAAAAAATTATTAAGATTTTCATTCAATTCCATTACATATATAATAAAAAGATAAAAGAGTAATATCTTAAAATAAAATTTAAGATACTACTCTTTTTTCCTTTTAAAGTTTTTAAATATTTAATAAATATATTATTTCTTTAACTGCATCTTTTGCTTGTTTAGGCAATTTATCCAATGCAGCATTTTGTGCTTTTTGGTCTTTCATCTGTGCTATTCTTATTACCTCTTGCTGTAATCCTGGTATGTTATTTACTACGTTTGCGGCATTATTAAATCTTGCTGAAAATTCAGGATCGTTCATTTTCTCCTTAATTTTCATTATCAGCTCATAAGAATTCATCTATTTTCCTCCCACTAGTAAAATAATTCATTATAATAATATATTATTCAGTAGTGGCTTAAAGGTTCTTACTTTAATTTTATCCTTTTTATAGGTGTAAAAATAGAAAATTAAACAAATACTACTATATATACAATTAATAAATAAGGAGGAATATATTTTGGCTAGTGTTACTGGAACAATTAAATGGTATGATGAAGGAAAGGGTTACGGCTTTATATCTTGCAATTGTGGTGAGGATGTTTTTGTACATCACTCTCAAGTTAAAGAAAAAGGAAATGATAAGGAATTACACGAAGGTGAAAGTGTATCCTTTGATATCACTGATGGTGCAAAAGGTCCTATGGCTACAAACGTGCAAAAACTATAAAAAAGTGATATTATAATATAGCATGTTTTATATATGCTTGATTTTTGCTCTGTGTCTAAATTAATTTTAAAATAATATAAGGCTAAGTTTTCTATTTTAATAGAAACTTAGCTTTTACAATAAGCAGGTGATATAATGAACTACGTAGTTTTCGATTTAGAATTTAA
>DAMAVY010000441.1:0-2999 GCA_032077725.1 Clostridium sp.
GACTTATAAATATCTAAAACAAAATATTATTAATTTAAAATTTGAAGATACTTGTACTTCCTATAAAGGTGATTCATACAAATATTTAGAGGAATTTGGAAGGATAGGAAAGGTCTTTGATATAATATTTATTGATCCACCTTACGCAAAGGACATGATACCCCCAGCAATGACTCTAATAAAAAAATATAATTTACTACAAAGGAATGGCTTGATTGTTACGAAAATAGATTCAGGTGAAGAAATTTATAAAGGTTATGAAGATATCATATTAACAGATGAAAGAAAATACGGAAATACTACAGTTTGTTTTTATGAATATAAGGAGTAAAAAATGATTAAAGCAGTTTATCCAGGAAGTTTTGACCCAATTACAAAGGGACACTTAGACATTATAAGGAGATGCTCTTATGTATTTGATGAAGTAACGGTGGCAGTTCTAAATAATCCTAATAAAACTGGATGGTTTAGCCCTGAGGAAAGGGTTAGTCAAATAGAAAAAGTCGTTATTACTTTACCCAATGTAAAAGTTAAAAGTTTCACAGGCCTTTTGGTGGATTTTATGGAGGAAGAAGGCAGTGATGTTATCATTAAGGGACTTAGATCAACATCAGATTTTGATTACGAATGCCCAATGGCATTAATAAATAAGAAACTTAATAAGTCAAAAGAAACTATGTTTATGATGTCAAATTCAAAATATTCATATCTAAGTTCAACAGCAGTAAAACAAGTTGCTTTATTTAAGGGATGCTTACAGGGGTTAATTCCTGATGAATTAGAGTATGAAGTTAGGGAAAGAGCTAAAAAATTTGAGGGGGAAGAATAAGTGAAGGTACTAGAATTATTAGATTATCTGCAACAAACTATTGATATGTCACCTAAGAATCTAGTTGGTAAAGTGTCTATTAATAAAAAAGAAGTTTCAAAGACACTAAATGAGATGAGAAGATTATTGCCTGATGAATTTGAAGAAGCTAAAAATATTATAAAACACAAAGAGGCCATTTTTGGCGATGCTAAAAGAGAAGCTGAGGATATCATAGAGAATAGCAGAAAAAGAGCCCAGGAAGAATACGAAAATTGTGATGTTTTAGTATCAGCACGAAAAGAAGCAGAAGAAATCCTAGAAAGTGCAAATAGTGAGGCTAAGAAAATAAAAACTGAGGCAAGTAAACAAGCAAAAGAATTGAAGTTTGGTGTTATAAATTATGCAGATGATACTTTAAGTAACTTACAAAAAGATATAGATATAATCGGAGAAGAGTCTCTAAAAACCATACAACATGAAATGGAAGAAATGCTTATAAAAATGTATAAACAAATTTCTTCCACAACAGCTCAGGTTAGAGATAATATTAAGGAATTAGGAAATGATTAGAAATGTTCTTTTATTTTCTTTACTATAACCGGTAACGTGAAGATAAAAATAATTACAACTAAAAAACTAGTTTTTGAAGATAGTATACTAGGCTTGCTTAAAAATGTTTCCTGGTGGAACATTGCTAAGGGAAATTTCAAAAATAAAAAGGTAATAATGGTACAAATAACTCCTTGAATTATTTTTAATGAAAAATATTTTTTCATTGATATTTTATACTTATAGACGAAAGAATAGACTTGAGAAGTTATGGATAATCCACTAAAACCTATTAAAAAGCTACAAATAAGAACTTTAGTGTTTAAATTAAGAGCACTTGAAGCAGCAATATTGCAGCCGTTAGTAATCTCTATAAAGCCAAGAAATAGACTATCTAAAAAATCATAGGTAATAAGGCCTGAACTACATAGTATAGTAAGAGCAGTGTGATATAATTCACTGCTCTTAATTATATTTATAAATACAGAAAATATAATCACAAAGCTGCCAATAGATAAACAAGTTTTAGTAGCATCTTCAAGGGAGTATTTAAGAGCTACTCCCAAATTTGGCATAGCATTACTAATCTTTGTAACAGCTACAGAAGAATTTGGAGAAGCATAATGTGTATTCGCCTTTTTCCTAGGTATAACAAGTCCCATAATAATACATGATAAAATATTCGCTATAATTAACATATATCCTAAAAATGAGCTATGAAGCATGGAAGTTCCAACTGTACCTATAATAAACAAAGGACTTCCATTAGAAGCAATGTTTAAAAGACGTTCAAAGGTTTTTTTATCAATTATTTTTAACTCATATAGTTCCGAAGCGTACCTGGCACCCAAGGGATATCCACAGAATATACTAGCCATAAGTACTACGCTACATTCTTTAGGAAGGCGTAAGGGCGTACAAATAACTTTTCCTAATAATTTTGAATATATTTCAATGCCGCCAAAAGCAAAGATTAAGTTAACGATAACTAGAAAGGGAAATAGTGAAGGAAACACTGAGTAAAAAAATAATTTAGCTCCAGCTATAGTAAAAATCATACAATTTTTAGGATTCAGAACAATATAAAAAATCATTGCAGAAAATGCTACTGTAAAGATTAAATTTTTAGATGTATTTTTAAGTAAAAGATATATTAAAATAACTATAAGTGCAAGTACAAGAAATAACAATAATTTCATTAATACAATCCTTCTATAGTGATATATTTAAATATATTTTTTATTCCATAAAGATATGATAATTACGCGAAACTTTTCATGTGAAATAAAATCTTCGAGATTTAAAGCAATTTTAAACAAATCTCGAAGAAAAAATTAAAATATAATAGGGCTTCTTAAATAATCCTCATAGGGATTAATAGATGGATTTAGAAGACTATACCCTTTGGTGCACTGTAAATCTAATTTAAGGGTTGAATTTAAGTCTTTAGGTAATTTTGAATATATTGGTATAGCTGAATTGGTTTTCATTGATTTAAGAGCAGTAGCACCATTTTTAGTAAAACCTAGAATACGTGAATATGGACAAAGTGAATTGCGCATAGCTAAAGAGTCATATTCATAGAAACCTTAGACATACTGGCATACTATTCGGCTAACTCTAGTATGGGTATATCTAT
>DAMAVY010000442.1:0-2994 GCA_032077725.1 Clostridium sp.
AGGGGATTCTAGAAACAATAAATCTTACTTCTAGAATACCCTGGAGTATGGACTACCCCATACACCAGGGAATGTTATGTACTCTTGGTGGAATGCAACGAGTGGATGGAATGATGAGGATCATTTTCTTTGGTGTCAGAAATACATAAAGAAAGATTATAAACCACGCATGCCTTATTCGTTTTATAAAGAGTAAAGTTAGACTAAATATTTTGAGAGAATCAATTCTATTCTGAACCATGAATTTAGTGAATTTTAAAGGAGTGTGAAATATAAATCACACTCCTTTAACTTATTTTAACCGTGATTTCAAATCGCTTAGTTCACTACTTAAGATATCATTTTGCTCTTTTAAATTTTCAAGATCCTGTTTCAATTGTTCGTCATCTTTTTCATTATGCGATCCTGAGTGCATACCCCTCATCATAAATATCATCATTATCGGACATAATAAAAGTAATAACCACTGCATTGTCATCGCTCCTTAACTAAGTTCTTTAGAGTAGCAACTTCTTCTTTTAATTGCTCAGTTTGGATTTTTAAACTAGCTATATCATGTTCGGAACCAGTGTGTTTTGAATGATCTTCTCCATGCATATGATGATGCCCAGCATGTCCGTGCCCTTTATGCATAAACATCATTGAGATAGGGCAAATTAGTAATAATAGTAGTGGTAAGAAATTAAGTAATGCTTCCATGTAAATCTTCCTCCTTAGATTTTTTGAGATAGATGTAAGTTAATATAGAGCCAATTAACAGGACTATGGACAGGACTTGAGCAATTCTCAAGTTTGCTGTTAGCATTAAACTGTCAGTCCGTAAACCTTCAATCCAGAATCTCCCAACGGAATATAGTGAAACATAAATTAAAAATATTTGCCCAAAGAACATTCTATTTCTAGACACCAGAAGCAAAATAATGAGTACTCCTATATTCCATAAAGACTCATATAAAAAAGTCGGATGATGGTAGGCCCCATCAATATACATTTGATCAATTATGAAAGATGGGAGTTTCATAGATTGCAGGAACTCTATGTCTACAGTTTCTCCATAGGCCTCTTGATTCATAAAATTTCCCCATCGTCCAATGATTTGTCCAATTACTATACTGGGAGCAACTACGTCAGCAACATTCCAAAAAGAAAGATGTTTCTTCTTGCAATAAATAACCCCTGTCAATACAGCACCAATTAATCCACCATGTATTGCTAGACCACCTTCCCAAATTTTAAAGATACTTAAAGGATCATCAATGTACAAAGGTAATTCAAAAAGGACATAGTATAATCTGGCCGATATAATAGAAACTGGCAATCCATATAACAACAGGTCAACAATTGTATCCTCAGGCAATGCCGCACGCTTTGCTCTTCTATTAGCAACAAAATATCCGATTATGATCCCAAACACTATGAAAACGGCATACCAATAAATAGTAAATGGGCCAAACGAAATAAATACTCTGTCGTAGGGTTCTCTCAAATTTTTCCCTCCTTCCTATTGAACTTATTTTGACTATAGCAGGCTATTATGGAAATTTTATGTAGACTTTTTGACAGATACATTGTTACACATTTTCTACACAAGTATTTTTTATCATTATATTAAAAGGAGTGATCTAATATAAATATTAATTTAATGAAAAAAAGCATGCTATTTCTATTATTTTTTGTCTTTGCTATATCCCTCGCGATTACATTGACAATCAACTTTCCTGGTTTGCTCAAAATCAATTTATTCTTTCAAAGCGATATAAATTTTCAGAACTGGAATAGATCTCAAGTTAATCAAGATTTTAGAAATTTAATGGGCTATTTAAATAATCCTTTTCAAAAAGAATTGGTTTTTGATAATCTATACGTCTCAGATCGCGGTATAAACCATTTTAAAGATGTTAAATTTTTGTTCCAGCTTAACTATTCATTGCTTCTTTCTACGAGTAGCGTTCTTTTATACCTAAACAGGAAAAAATTAGTAACGCGTGATCAAGTCAGAGAAATCACTAGTTTAATCAAGTGGATGATAATATCAGTCTGTGTAATGGCACTTCTGTTTTTTGATAAAGCATTTGTGCTTTTTCATCAAGTATTTTTTGACAATGATGATTGGATGTTTGACTATCGTACAGATCCAATTATCAGTTTTTTACCGGAAACATTTTTCTTTTTATGCTTTTTATTAATTGTAACTATAAGTGTTTCTACTTTGACAACAATTCATCATTTGTTTAATAAAGAAGAACGTACTTTATGAATAGCCTAAGGAGGGATGGTCTTGGTCGAACGCAAAATACAGGTATCGAATTCAGAGTTAGATGTTTTAAAGTTTATCTGGAGATATGAACCAGTAACATGTGGTTTAATAACACATGGAATGCAATAGCGTAATAGTTGGCATCCCTCCACAACAAAAACGTTAATAAGAAGGTTGTTAGATAAAAATGTGATCACGTTTAACACTTCAAGTAACCAAAGATACTACACTTCACTGATTATGAAGCAAGAATTTTTAGAAACCGAAATACAAAGGTTACTTTCTGGAATGGATGAAGATTGTATCTCAGAAGTAAGCTACTATCTAAATGGATTGGTTAAACGTTCTGACACGGAGGAATTCAATGATTTCAAAATATAATCTTTATGGAATGACTTGTGCAGTTTGCGCAACAACAATAGAGAAAAAAATTCATGAGTTGGATGGAGTATATTTCGCTAAAGTTAACTTAACAACTGAGGTTCTAAAATTGGAATATGATGAAGGTGTTTTGTTTAATCATACAGTTATAACAGCTATTCAAGATATTGGTTATGACGCTGAGATTCGAAAAAAAACTGAGATAAAGGTATTTGGAATAAGTGGAATGACTTGTGTGTCCTGCGCTAACAAAATTGAAAATGTAGTTAAATCAATGACTTATGTCAAATATGCCAACGTAAATTTTGAAGCAGAAAAACTCTCGGTAATATCAACTGACCCTTCAGCGGTTGCAA
>DAMAVY010000443.1:0-2963 GCA_032077725.1 Clostridium sp.
TGAACAATAAGCTTTCCAATCATAGAATCATAGCAATGTGGAATTTTATAACCTTGATATACTGCTGAATCTAGCCTTATGCCATTTCCACCTGGCACATATAAACTTGTTATTTCTCCTGGACAAGGTCTGAAGTTTTTATATGGATCCTCTGCATTTATTCTGCATTCAATGGAATGTCCTACAATATTTATATCATTTTGTGTAAAGCTTAATTTTTCTCCATAAGCTACTTTTATTTGTTCCTTTATCAAGTCAATTCCAGTTACCATTTCTGTTACTGGATGTTCTACTTGTATTCTAGTGTTCATCTCCATAAAATAAAAATGCATATTCTTATCTACTAAAAATTCTATTGTTCCGGCATTAACATATCCTATGGACTTAGCTGCTGCAACAGCTGCTTCCCCCATTTTTTTTCTTATCGTCTCATCTATAATTACTGATGGAGCTTCTTCTAATACCTTTTGATTTTTTCTTTGCATTGAACATTCACGTTCTCCAAGATATACTGTATTTCCATAGCTATCTGCTATCAATTGAATTTCTATATGTCTTGGCTTTTCTATAAATTTCTCTATATACATAGAATCATCATTAAATGAAACTTTTGCTTCTCTCTTTGCTGCATTAAAATCACTTATAAGTTGATTCTCATTATTTACTATTCTAATTCCTTTTCCTCCTCCTCCGCTGGAGGCCTTTATCATTACTGGATATCCTATTTCTTTAGCTATTTGTATAGCATCTTCTTCACTTTTAACTATTCCATTAGAACCTGGAACAATAGGAATATTTGCTTTTGCCATAAGCTCTCTTGCTCTTGACTTATTTCCCATATTATTTATATTTTCTGATGTTGGTCCTATAAATTTAATGTTACACTCTTCACACATCTTAGCAAATCTACTATTTTCAGATAAAAATCCAAATCCAGTATGAATAGCTTCAGCACCCTTTAATATAGTAGCACTGAGTATATTGTTTTCATTTAAATAGCTATCTTTTGAAGCTGCTGGTCCAATACACACACATTCATCTGCAATTTGAGTATGAAGTGCTTCCCTGTCTGCTTCAGAATATACTGCTACAGTCTGTATTCCCATCTCTCTACATGCTCTGATTATTCTAACAGCGATTTCTCCTCTATTAGCAATTAATATCTTTTTAAACATAGGTCTACCTCTCTTACTTTCTATACTCCTACTGCAAAGGTTAATTCACATTCACAAGCCACAACCCCATCTACAGTTGCTACCGCTTTTCCAATTCCCATTGGACCTCTTAACTTTATTATCTCTACCTCTAGCTTTACTCTATCTCCAGGTACAATCTTTTTTCTAAATCTAGCATTTTTTATTCCACCGAAATAAGCTATTTTACCTCTATATTTTTCATCATAAAGTAACGCAATTGCCCCAACTTGTGCTAATGCCTCAACAATTATAACTCCTGGTAATACTGGTTCTTGTGGGAAGTGTCCCTGAAAAAAATATTCATTCATGGTAATATTTTTATATCCAACAGCTTTCTTCATAGGTTCTAAATATTCTATTTGGTCTACAAATAAAAATGGATATCTATGAGGTATTATATCCATTATGTCTTTTATGCCTAGTTTAATTTGATAAGTTTCCTTCTCTAATTCTGACATATGATTCACTCCTTTTTAAATCTCAATAGCCATTATTGGCTGCCCAAATTCTACTACATCTCCATTACTTACAAAAATCTTAGCTACTTTTCCATCTACTTCACATTCAATTTCATTCATAAGTTTCATAGCCTCAATTATGCAAACGATAGAATCTTTGGATACTACATCTCCAACATTAACATAAGGAGTTCCATTTTCTGTTGCAGAAGAATAATAAGTACCTACCATAGGTGATTTAACTATAAAACAATCATCAAAACTCTTATCTACACTCGTAACCTCCTCAGCTTTAGGCTCCAATTTATTCGCCATTTCAGAGTTAACAGGATGATCACTATCAGTTTTAACCATTGGTTCACTAAAATTTTTCTCCAATGCAACTGGTTTGTTAACTTTATTTTCATCAGCATAAATAACTTTACTTGAATCATTTTTGCTCATCCTTATTTTAAGTCCAGCTTCTTCTAGTTCTAATTCCTTTAAATTAGAAGTATTCATTAAATTTATTAATCTTTCAATAGCTTCATAATTCACGGTTTATTCCTCCCATTTCTTAAATAAAAGTGTAGCATTATGTCCACCAAATCCTAGAGAGTTTGATAACGCATACTTAAGTTCTGAATTTCTTCCTATATTAGGTACATAATCTAAATCACATTCCTCATCTTTTTCTTCATATCCTATAGTTGGTGGAATAAATCCTTCCTCTAAAGCTTTAACACACACAATGGTTTCTATAGCTCCAGCTGCTCCAAGTAAGTGTCCAGTCATAGATTTTGTAGAACTAACAGGAATGTTATAAGCGGATTCATTAAACAATTTTTTAATTGCTAGAGTTTCACATTTATCATTATAATAAGTACTAGTACCATGAGCATTAATATATGATACATCTTCAAGGCTTATGTTTCCCTGCTCAATTGCAAGTTTCATAGCTCTTAATGCCCCTTCACCATCAAGACTAGGTTGAGTCATATGATAAGCATCACAAGTCGCTCCATAGCCAGTAACTTCTCCATATATCTTAGCTCCTCTTGCTCTTGCATGTTCTAATTCCTCTAAAACAACAACTCCAGCGCCTTCACCCATTACAAATCCACTTCTATTTTTATCAAAAGGAATAGATGCTTTTTTAGGATCTTCGCTATTACTTAAAGCTGTTAAAGATGTGAAACCTGCAAGTCCTGTTGCTGTTATCGATGCCTCAGTTCCACCCGCCATGATAACATCAGCTCTATTAGCTCTTATCATTTCAAAAGCTTCTCCAATGCTATTAGTTCCTGTAGCACAAGCAGTTACTATTGAT
>DAMAVY010000444.1:0-2952 GCA_032077725.1 Clostridium sp.
ACAGGGGAATTTGCTAAAAAAGCAGGAGTTACAATTAGAACCATTAGGTATTATGATACTAAAGGAATATTGAAACCATCAAATCATAATAGTTCAGGATATCGTTATTATTCTGATGAAGATTTTGTCAAGCTTAAGAAGATTTTAGCTCTAAAATATTTAGGGTTATCACTTGATGAAATACAGAATACAGAAAACTGCGATTTCGAAAAAAAAGATTTGTTGAATTCTTTAAAACTTCAGAAAAGTATTATTTACAATAAAATGAATAATATGAAGGCGGTATTAAATGCTATAGAAACTGCTGAAGTTAGTATGAAGGAAGATCCTAATTCAGATTGGAATGAATCCATCGATACTATAAAAGCCCTAGAAAGTGAAAAAGAATTATTACAACGTAGCCGAGATACATCAAATTTAAATGAAAGTGTCAAATTATCAGATAGATTTAGCGTCAATAAATATGGCTGGTATAAATGGGTATTTGATAACACACAAATTAATAAAAATGATAAAGTGTTAGAAATAGGTTGTGGCAATGGAGCTCTTTGGGCTAAAAATATGGACAATCTAAGGTACGATGTAAACATTACCTTAACTGAAATATGTGAAGACATGATTAATGAAACTAAGTTAAATTTGGGTAACAATAGTAAAAAGTTTGATTTTCAAATAGTAGATTTTAACAATCTTCCATTTCAAGATAAAAGCTTTGATGTAGTTATAGCTAATCATATTTTGTTCTTTACGAAGGATGTAGATAAAGTTTTAGCTGAAATCAAGAGAGTTGTCAAACCAGGTGGACGTGTTTATTGTACTACTATAGGCAGTGATCATATGAAAGAATTAGAAGGACTAATGCTAAGTTTTAGTAACAATATTCGTATATATGAGGATAAGCTTTCTTCTAAATTTGGTCTTGAAAATGGTGAGAAAATTTTAACTAAGTATTTTGCCAATGTAGAAAGAATTTTATATGATGATAAATTAATTGTAAATGATACCACAGGAATACTAGAATATATTTACTCTATTCCTGGCAACATATTAGATATAATAGATACTAAGAAAAAAGATTTTGAAAGTTATATTCAAAAAACCCTTGATAGTAAAGGGGAAATACACATAACTAGTAGTGTAGGAATATTTAAAGTAGAAAATATATAAAGTTATATTTTGACGTTATGTAAACCTATAAAACACTAAATAAATATTACTAATTAATATGTAAACTATTACTTGAAAACCTTATTAAATTAACTACCGCTGATAGGAAGTTGTTTAATATTGATTTTATAAATTAAAAATCACATTGCTAATTCTGCAGGTTAGTAAATATTGTACAAGAAAGGGAAATTAAAATGGGAATTAATGTTACAAGCGAAATTAAAACACTAAAAAAAGTATTACTTCATAGACCAGGTGCTGAAATAGAGAATCTTACACCTGAATATTTAGAGAGATTATTATTTGATGACATTCCTTATTTAAAAGTAGCACAAGAGGAGCATGACGCTTTTGCTAAGGTTTTAAGAGACAGTGGAGTTGAAGTTGTATATCTACATGAACTAGCTGCTGAAGTTATGAGTGATCCAAAAGTTAAAGAAGAGTTTATCAGACAATTTATAAAAGAATCAAAGATAAAAAGTGCTCAAGCAGAAGAAGATTTATATGCTTATTTAAACAGCTTTAAATCTAATATAGAAATGATCAGTAAAACAATGGCTGGAATTAGTAAATCTGAGTTACCAGAAGCTAATATAAAACATCTTGCTGATTATGTTAATGAGGCATATCCTTTTGTTACAGATCCAATGCCAAACTTATATTTCACAAGAGATCCATTTGCATCAATAGGAAATTCAATAAGTTTAAATAAGATGTATTCTGAAACAAGAAACAGAGAAACAATCTATGCTGATTTCATATTCAAATATCATGCTGATTTCAAAGGAACTAACAGAGTTTATAACAGAGATTTTGAATATCATATAGAAGGTGGAGATATATTAAATATATCTGAAAAAGTTCTTGCTATAGGAATATCACAAAGAACAACACCACAAGCAATTGAAAAAATATCTCAAAGAATTTTATTTGAAACACCAGGAAACAAAATTGAAACTATACTAGCTATAAAAATACCAAAAACTAGAGCGTATATGCATTTAGATACAGTATTCACTCAAGTTGACTATGATAAATTTACAATTCATCCACAAATAGAAGGACCACTTGAAATATTTGAATTAACTAAGGGAGAAAACAACAAAATTAAATTAGTTAAAGAAAGTTTAACACTTCAAGAAGTTCTATCAAAATTCTTAGAATGTGATGTTAAATTAATCAGATGCGGTGGCGGAGATTATGTAATATCTCAAAGAGAACAATGGAATGATGGTTCTAACACTCTATGTATCAGACCAGGTGAAGTTGTAGTTTATTCTAGAAACTATGTAACTAATAGAATATTAGAAGAATACGGAATAAAAGTACACGTTATACCATCATCTGAATTATCAAGAGGACGTGGCGGCCCAAGATGTATGTCAATGCCTTTAGTTCGTGAATAATAAAAATTTAGATGTTAATACTAAATAAAATTCATTTAATTTTTTTAATGTATCTTATGTATTAAAAAAATTCTTCAATGGGTACTCTAGTGAAGTACTCATCGAAGAATTTATATAAAACTACGCACAATTATTATAACATATTAGGAGGAATTTAACAATGGCAGTAAATTTAAGAGGACGTTCATTTTTAAAATTATTAGATTTTACACCAGCAGAAATCAGATATTTATTAGATTTATCTAAAAACTACAAGGATCTAAAAAGAGCAGGAATAGCTCATAAAAATTGCGAAGGCAAAAATGTTGTAATATTATTTGCTAAAGATTCAACAAGAACAAGATGTTCTTTTGAAGTTGGTGCAATGGACTTAGGAATG
>DAMAVY010000445.1:0-665 GCA_032077725.1 Clostridium sp.
GCCCTCAGAACTCTAATGGTATTATTTTTTATGTTTCCATTATCAGTTATTATGGTAGATAATATGATATATTGCTCAATAGCAAGTAGTTTAATGTATTTTATAGATGATTTCTTAACTGAACCTACCTTCACTACTGAAGTTAATCTAGTAAGATTAGAAAGCACATCTATAGCTCCCTTTATTATGTTATTTACTTCATTAAGAGATATATCCATCAAATCATGTTTTATTGATTCATTCTCTTCTGCTGTAAGGGCCTTAGGTATCATAAGTCTATCTACATAGAGTCTATATCCCTTATCAGAAGGTCGTCTTCCTGAGGATGAATGTATTTGTTCTAAAAATCCCATCTCTTCAAGATCAGCCATTTCATTTCTAATTGTAGCTGAACTTATTCCTAAGTCATACTTCTTAGATATGGTTCTCGAACCTACTGGCTCACCATAGGTAATATAATCATTTATTATAGCCTGTAAGATTTTAACTTTCCTTTCGTCCATATCCATTCAATCACCTCTTTGTTAGCACTCACTACTCACGAGTGCTAATGACTATACTAAAAAAATATCATTTATTTTATTCCTTGTCAATACTCTTCATAAATTTTTTACAAAATAAATTCTGACATAACTTGATTGCTTACTTCTATACCCCTAGACGTA
>DAMAVY010000445.1:675-2948 GCA_032077725.1 Clostridium sp.
ATCATTTTCTATAACAAGAAGTTTTAAATCCACATATTTTTTTATTACTTCTTCATATTTATCAAGAATTGATATTCCAAATAAGCTTTTAAATCTTTCTAAACTTATTCCTTCTATCTTTCTTAACCCTAAAAAAATAAACTCCTCAATATTATCCTTTTCTTTATTAACATTTTCTTCAATTATTGCTGACTTTTTATTTTTCATACTCTCAATGTAGTCTTCGATTTTCTCTTCATTTCTATACCTAGTCCCATTAAGGAAAGAATGGGATGATGAACCACACCCAACATAATTTTCCAAGTTCCAATAAATCATATTATGTCTACATTCAAGTCCATCTTTTGCAAAGTTTGATATTTCATATTGATGATATCCATTTATGTCTAAAAATTTAATGGCATACCCATACATTTCTCTTTCTACATCTTCATCAGGAAGAACCAATTTATCATTTTCATATAGATTATAAAATTTTGTTCCCTCTTCTATAATTAAGCCATAGCAAGAAATATGTTCCGGATTTAGCTTAACCACCACTTCTAAAGTTTCCTGCCACTCTAATAAACTCTGGTTTGGTAATCCAAACATTAAATCTACATTTATATTATTAAAACCTGCAGATCTTAGCATAGTATAACTATTTTTAAAATCTTCTAGTGAATGAATTCTTCCTAAGGATTTAAGGTGACAACTTTGAACAGCTTGGAGTCCCATAGATATTCTATTGACACCCATATCCTTAAATATTTCTAATTGTTCCTCATTAAAAGTCTTTGGATTTCCTTCTATAGTAAATTCAAAGTTTTCTTTCACTATATTTAATTTTTTAATAGCATTTGCTATGATTTTCCATCCTTTTAAACACAAAAAGGTGGGGGTACCCCCACCTATAAATATTGTCTTAATTAATTTATCATGGCAAGAAATCTCTATTTCTTCACTTAATGCCTCAGCATATGGAGTCATAAAGTTTTCTTTACCACTAAAGGAAGGAAAATCACAGTAATGACATTTCATTTTACAAAACGGTATATGAATATATAACCCTACTGCGTCCACTTTCAGCTCTCCTTTTGTTAGTTATCTATATCTAAAACAAATATTAATAATTATCATTATAACTAATCTACTTTTAATACTGCCATGAATGCTTCTTGTGGAATTTCTACGCTACCAACTTGTCGCATTCTCTTCTTACCTTCTTTTTGCTTTTCAAGAAGTTTCTTCTTTCTTGATATATCTCCACCGTAACACTTAGCAAGAACGTCTTTTCTCATTGCTTTTACAGTTTCTCGTGCTATTATTTTTGCTCCTATAGCTGCTTGAATTGGAATTTCAAACATTTGTCTTGGGATTATTTCTTTAAGTTTTTCAGTCATTGCTCTTCCTCTGTGATATGATCTGTCTGCTGGTACTATCATAGATAGTGCGTCAACCACTTCTCCATTTAACAGAATATCAAGCTTAACAAGTTCTGTTCTCTCATATCCCTTAAGTTCATAGTCAAAAGATGCATAGCCTCTAGTCCTTGATTTTAATGCATCAAAGAAATCATATACTATTTCATTTAATGGAATATTATAGTTAATAACTACCCTTGTTTCTTCGATATATTCCATGTCTATGAGAGTTCCTCTTTTTTCTTGACACAATTCCATAATTGTTCCTATATAATCCGATGGTGAAATTATTGATGCTTTTACCACCGGTTCTTCCATATAAGATATCTCACTTGGCTCTGGAAGATTTGTTGGGTTAGTAATCTCAAGGAGCTCTCCATCAGTTTTCATAACTTTATAAATAACAGAAGGAGCTGTGGTAATTATGTCTAAATTAAATTCCCTTTCAACTCTCTCTTGAATTATTTCCATATGAAGTAGACCTAAGAATCCACATCTGAATCCAAAGCCTAAGGCTAATGAAGTCTCTGGTTCAAAGGATAATGCCGCATCATTAAGCTGTAACTTTTCAAGAGCTTCTTTTAAGTTATTATACTTGGCTCCATCTATTGGATATATACCACTGAACACCATTGGTACAGCAGGCCTATAACCTTCAAGGGCTTCTTCCGTTGGCCTATTAGCTTCAGTAATAGTATCTCCAACTCTAGCATCCTTAACATTTCTTATAGCTGCAGTAACATATCCAACATCTCCAGCTCTAAGTTCTTCAGCTTTTAGTGGTCCTGGTGTAAATACTCCAACCTCTGTTACATCATAGGTCTTGTTAGTATTCATTAATTTTATCTTAGTTCCAGGCTTTAACACTCC
>DAMAVY010000446.1:0-2936 GCA_032077725.1 Clostridium sp.
CGCACGGTGGTGTGAGAGGTCGCTGAATAAAATAATTATTCAGCTCCTACTCGATCATGCAAATAAATATTAATTTTAATATAGTTGAATTCATTGATGTTCTAGCTCTTCCTAAGCTGTGATGATCATAATGTTGTTAAGAACTCAATAACTTTTACATATGGAACTTTTTGTAACTTTAAATATAATACTTTTTATAATTTTAAATATAATACTTTTTAAAATTATAAATTTATAACTTTTAAACTTTTTAACTTTTTAAAAAGTTGTTGTCGCTATGAGGGTTTGAGAGGATTTATTAATTTTTTAAATATATACAGACATACAGCAAAAATAAAAATGATTGATTTTCGCAATTTTATGGAATATTATAGAAGAATAGGTATAATTTTTATATCTAGAAAGAATAAAAGATTCTATTCAAAGAATTTGAAAAAAGGAGATGATAAAATGTATTGCAGTAATTGTCAATTTAAATTTAATTATAAAAATCTTTTTATTTTACATTGGAAAACATTTTTTTATAAAAAAATAGAATGTCCTAATTGTGGTAGTGAATTTGCAACTACACCTTTATCTAAGTTAATTTTTGCAGTTCTAGCTATATTGCCTATATTTTTTTTGAATATCCTAAAATTAAGTTTGATTAATGTAGTTATTTTATATCCAATTTATATTGTTTTATTGGTAGCAGTCAGTCCGCTATTTCTTAAAATAAAACAAAAGAATACTCATACATGTACAAAATAAAGGCAAAGCAAAGCCTCTTGTTTTTTTATAATATTTCCAACTAAAAGTTTTTAAGTAAAATTTGGGGGATATGCTATGTTTAAGAAAAAGAAAATCATTTTATTAATATCATTGTTACTATTAGTGAGTCTAATATTCTTTTTTACGTTCACAAATATAGGAACAGCATATAGAGATGTCAGTATATTAATGTTAACAGGAAAGAAAGTTAATATGGAAGGAGATTATCAGGAGCTTAAAGTCATTGAGGAAGATCTTGAAAATTATGATGTTTATTTAACTGGAGAGACTCATGGAACAGAGCTCAGCTATAAAATGCAAGAATATATGGCTAGATATTTTATTGAGGAGCAAGACGTAAGATATATATTATTAGAATCACAGGTTTCTGTTGCAGAACTCTTAAATTTGTATCTGCAAACTGGTGATACAGAAATTTTAAAAAAAACAGTAAAGGATTTTGAGGGGACTTTTGCTTGTAACCAAAATACCTATGATTTATATAAGTTTTATTATGAATATAATAAACAGTTACCAGATGATAAAAAGATATCTTTTGTAGGCATTGATAAAGAACATAATTTTTTGTTAACAGCAGAGTATTTAAGGTATCTAATTAAAGATTTAGGGGAACCAGATGAAAAAATAAAAGAAATGGTAGAGGGAATTAAGAAGTATAACAACTCTAATGATAAGTTATTTTTTATTGGTTTACGTAAATCATTGAAAGAAAATGAAAAAGAATATAAAGAATATCTTGGACAAGACTTCTTTTACTTCAATAAGGCTATAGAAAATACTTATTGTGAAAATAATACAGATAGAGAAGCTATGATGGTTAAGAATTTTCAAGATTTTTATGAGAAGCTACCCAAGGGAAAGTATTATGGACAATTTGGAGGAGCTCATGTATATAAGTCAATTAGGACTGAATATAATGGTGGAGAAGATCCTATTAGTACCTTTGCTAATAGTATTAACAATGACTATGAACCCCTTAAAGGAAAGGTATACTCAATGATATATATGTATATGAATTCTTATTGTAGTTTAAGCGGTAAGAAAGATCGTTGTGGTCAAATAAATATACCTTATTTTAGAGAAAATGGGTCCGTAAGGGTATATACTCAAGAAAACAATAAAAGAGCCTATAAAATTATTCAAGATGCAGGAGGAAAAAAAGAAGAATTGGGAGATGCATTTTTCATACTTAAAGATTCAAAAGCAGCAACTATGTTTAGTGGAGAATAGACAAATACAGCAATTGTAGTTTTTTTGAAAATAATATGATATAATAAAATATATGTTAAAAATAAATAACTTATGAGTTTTACGGTTGCCACATTATTATATGTGATACAAGAATTCGACTTTTTGGGTGGAGAGTCTCTTATTAAGGGACTCTTTTTTTGCTGTAAAATATTATATTTAAAAGTGTAAGGATGGTGAGAACAATTAGATAAAACTTAGTAAAATATCAAGAAAATATGACAAGAAAAAGGAGAATGTATATGCATGAAATATTAGTAACATCAAACTTATTTATAATATTAATAGTATTAGTATTATCTTTATTTATATTATCAAAGGCTGCAGATTACTTGGTTGACAATGCTGTGAAGCTTTCTAAGATTTGGGGACTATCGGAATTAATTATTGGTGCAACAATAGTTTCACTTGGGACAACGCTTCCAGAGCTATCAGCATCTATTATTTCTGCACTACAAGGAAATGGTGGCTTTGCTCTAGGCAACGCCGTTGGATCAGTTATTACTAACACAAGTTTAATACTAGGTATTGGAGCTTTATTTGGAAAGATTCCTGTAGATAGGAAGACTTCTAAAAAGTTTAGTATACTAATAGCGGCGGTTTTAATTTTATTTTTACCAACAATACCGTATAAAATTGGAAATGAAAATGGACTAATCCCTCAATGGATGGGATTTATTTTACTACTGATCATTCCAGTTTATGTATATTATTTGATTGTGCAAGAAAAGAAAGGTAATTCGATTGAAAATGACAAGAATACAGAAAAACCTAAGGAAAGTGTTTTAAATATTATTGTTAAAATCTTTCTTTCAGCATTATTTATTGCAATTAGTGCATCAGTTTTAGTTACTTCTGCAGAGATTCTTGCTGGAAGGATTGGTATTCCAGATGTTGTGATTTCTTCTACTTTAGTG
>DAMAVY010000447.1:0-2909 GCA_032077725.1 Clostridium sp.
CATCACCAAGGCTAATAGTTACATCATATTCCCTTAGAATATCAAGAAGCTCATAGTAATATTCATAGAAAGGATTTTCATTACCGGTCATTTTCATCCAAGCAAATAATAGAGAGCCACCACGAGATACAATATTCATTTGACGTTTTTCTCTCATAAAAGCTTCTACAGTGCGGCGGTTGATGCCGGCATGGATAGTCATGAAATCAACACCTTCTTGTGCATGCCAGCGTACAACTTCAAGAAAATCATGTGCTGTGATGTGTTTTAGATCTTTTTCAAGGTAACCGATAGCATCATAAATTGGAACAGTTCCAATCATGGCAGGAGAATATTCAATGAGTTTTTTTCTGAATTCATGGGTCTTACCATAATTACTTAAGTCCATAATTGATTCTACACCATGGTTTATTGAGAGTTTTACTTTTTCCATCTCACCTTCATAGTTGATGCAATCTCCCGAAATTCCAAGATTTACATTGATTTTTGTGCGAAGTCCTTTACCTACACCGTAAGGATGTATGGATTTATGGTTTATATTTGCGGGAATGACAACTTGTCCAGAAGCTACCAGAGTAAGTAGTTCCTCAACTGAAATGTTTTCATCTTTTGCAACCTGTGTAAGTTCTTTTGTGACAATACCCTTCTTTGCGGCTTCCATCTGTGTTTTATAATTCATGTGTTTTGCTCCTTTCGAAAAATAAATTTCATAGTGATTTAGAAAGGTGATTTAACTGTAACCCTTTCCATAAATAATAAAAAAAGGTGCTTGCTGAATTAGCAAGCACCTTTTATTAAATACAATCATGTAATTAAATTGCTTCCCTACGTCAGTCTTAACTAACAGGTTCAAAGGGTCAGGTTCTACCTTCTCAACTCAAATGAGTCCCCCCGCAAACATATAAATATTTATTTTTTTATGTTATATAACTTAGTGAAAATTAGTAAGACCTGGTAAAGCTTAGTAAAGATATCAAAGCTTAATATTACTTATTGAAATTAATTTTACACCAAATAAAAAAGCACTTTTCTTTATTTAGAAAAGCGCTATCAAATACAAATTAGTAAATGGATTGCTTCCCTACGTCAGTCTTAACTAACAGGTTCAAAGGGTCAGGTTTTACCTTCTCAACTCAAAAGAGTCCCCCCACAAATGTTCTTTACAAACTTACAGTATCACTATTTACCACCAATGTCAAATAATACACACCAGAATTTTTTAGGGGGTTGACCAAAGTTTAACAATAAAATATAATATTGTTAAATTCAATTGAAGTACAAAATGGGGTACACCACCAAAAGGGTGTATGGCTCATTTTGTACTTTTTTTTGCAAATTTTTCAAATACATAATGAAAGGAAGTGAGAAGATGAGGATAAATGGAGCTAATATTTCTTTAGGAGAAAACAAAAGTTTATATGAATTTTTATATGCTTCAAATTATGATATTACTAAAATTGCTGTTGAATGCAATGGTGAAATAGTTCCAAGAAAAGCATATAAAGATTTTTTGCTTCATGATGAAGATGCTTTAGAAGTCGTTAGATTTGTGGGAGGAGGTTAGAAGGTGAAGATAGAAGAAGAACTAGAGGGTGTGATGATGGCAAGGCATACCCCTAATGTGCATATGAAGTTAAAAAAAGGCAAGGTGGCTATAGCTGGGCTTGGGGGACTGGGTTCTAATGTGGCAATTATCCTTGCAAGAATTGGTGTGGGTCAGCTACTTTTAGTAGACTTTGATGTTGTTGAGCTAAGCAACTTGAATAGACAAAGTTATAATATGAGTCATTTAGGAATGCCTAAAACTGTAGCGTTAAAAAAACAAATAGAGGAAGTTAACCCATTTATAAAAGTGGAAACTCAAAACACAAAAGTAACAGAAGATAATATTGTGGAGCTTTTTAGTGAATATGATATTATTTGTGAAGCATTTGATAAACCAGAGGCAAAATCAACCCTTGTAAATGTAGCTTTAAAGCAGCTTAGAAGAATTAAAGTTGTAGCGGCTTCTGGCATGGCGGGATATGATAGTTCTAATTTAATTAAAACGGTAAGGCCTATGAGTCGTTTATATTTATGTGGAGATTTTGAGAATGAAGCAAAAATTGGCAATGGACTAATGGCACCAAGAGTACTAATTTGTGCTGGGCATCAGGCTAATATGATTCTCAGATTATTACTTGAAATAGAAGATGTATAAGAAAGGATGAAAGAAATGAAGGATAAATTAATCATTGGAGGACATGAATTTCAATCAAGATTTATATTAGGATCAGGTAAGTTCTCATTAAACCTTGTAAAAGCAGCTATTGAAAATGGTGGAGTAGAAATGATAACCATGGCGCTTCGCCGTGCAAATATTGGAGGAGAAGAAAATATTCTGGACTATGTGTCGAAGGGAATTACAATATTACCAAACACTTCTGGAGCAAGAAATGCTGAAGAAGCTGTTAGGATTGCACGTCTTGCCAGGGAAATGGGCTGTGGAAATTTTGTGAAGTTGGAAATAATTCATGACTTTAAATATCTTATGCCAGATAACTATGAAACAATAAAAGCAACAGAAGTCCTTGCAAAGGAAGGATTTATTGTTATGCCATATATGTACCCGGATTTATATGTGGCAAGATCTTTGGTAGATGCTGGTGCAGCAGCAATAATGCCTCTAGGATCACCAATTGGAAGTAATAAAGGACTTTGCACAAAAGATTTCATAAAAATTTTAGTGGATGAAATTGAATTGCCAATTATCGTTGATGCAGGCATCGGTCGTCCATCACAAGCTTGTGAGGCAATGGAAATGGGAGCTGATGCTGTTATGTGTAATACTGCTATTGCCATGGCAAATGATGTTGTTCTTATGGCAAAGGCATTTAAGGAAGCTATTGAAGCTGGGCGGGGGGCTTATA
>DAMAVY010000448.1:0-2907 GCA_032077725.1 Clostridium sp.
CAATTTTTTCTATCTCTTTCGTAACCACTGGTTGAATTTTTTCTGCCCCTTGATCCTGTATGTATTCTTTTACTCTGTCTCCAATTGGTTCAGCTATAGAACTAATCATTTCATCATTTACAAACATTGCAAGCATAGTGCCCTTAACTTTTTCCTTTACTGCTGCACCGCCTTCACTTACAATAACTTTTCCCAAATCAATATTAGAAAGTCCTACTGCTATTTTTTCACTAACTAACTGTTCTAATTTTTCTTTGCCATCCTGGTAATTCTTTTCCTCAACACAAAAGTTTAAAGTATCCTTTATAGTCATTGTGTTACCTGATTGATTCATTATGTACTCTGCAATTCCCTCTGTTACTGATTGCTTCATGCCATCAGATAACAAAACCTTTTCTAAATCTTCCCCAGTAATAAGTGTACTTCCAACCATTGTTCCCAAGGCTCTAGCCATTTCATTCTTTCGTTTTGGTATAATACCAGGTGTAAATGGTAAAGTATATTTTCCAATTTTAATTGGATGTAATGGTCTAAAAAGCATTTTTACAGCTATGTAATTTGTAAAATATCCAATAACCGCACCAATAATTGGGCCTGAAAGTGTTTTGATTATACTCATTTTCTAGTATCTCCTTTTTCTAGTTAATTTCATCTAAGATATGCATGGACTCATTTGTTAACTCCAATATAATATCATGTTTTATAACTTTGTCAACCCATAATATTACACTTAAATCCAAATCCATAATATCATACTAAAATCCTACTTAACAAAAGGATGCAGTCTCCTGACTGCATCCTTTATTGTTTGAATCAAATTAATTCATTTCTTCATTTGAATGTGAAATCAAATTAATATTATCAATATGAAAAGGTTCTAGATGTACTATTACATCTACATTGTCATTTAATTCTTTTCTTAGAACATCTTGAATCTTATGAGTAAATCTATGGGATTCTTCAAGATTCAGTTTGGAATCAGCTTGTATGTGCATATCTATGTGAAGGTCATTAACAGTTCCTCGGCTCCTTATTTTATGAACCCCTTTTACACCTTCCTCAGCTAGTACAATTTTTTCTATCTTTTCTGTATCAATTGCCTTACCGTCTACTAAAATACTACTAGCTTCTTTGAATATCTCATAAGCTGCATGGAATATAAAAATAGCTACTATAATTGATGCTATACCATCAACTATTGGAGGAGCTCCAAATTTTACTGCAATAAGTGTAATAATTACACCAATTGTTACATATATATCGCTTCGTGTATGAAGGGAATCAGAAATAAGAATTGTACTATTTAACTCTACACCCTTTTTATGCTCATACATTGAAACAAATATATTAATACCAAGAGTAACAAGCATAACTATCAAGCTTACCAAGCTGACTTCTGGTTGAACTGGATGCATTAATTTAGTAAATCCATTGGTTATAATTTTAAGTCCTAGAAAAACTAACATAGCTACAATAAATAAGCCTGTGAGTGTTTCAAACTTTCTGTGACCATATGGATGATCATCATCAATAGGTTTTGCAGCTACACCTATGCCAATGAGTCCAATAATATTTGAAGAACCATCTGTTATTGAATGGAATCCGTCAGCTGTCACACTTGAACTATTTATAATAGTTCCCACAATTATCTTTGCAACTGCAACTGCTATATTTGCAAACATAATAATCCATAGTACTTGTTTAATTTTCTTAAAGTTGTCTTTTTTCAAAATAGCACCTACCTTTATAATTAATATAATTTATTAACCTTATTATATGTCCATCGATTATCAATTAGAAACATATTTACATTACTATAGTATGCTACAAATCGATATGCGTCAACACTTTAAAGAATATATTTTATTAAAACCAATTCTCAATTGAGATTGAAATACACTTGTTAAACTTTTCTAATTGAATGAATAAATTAAAAGATAAATAGTATTATTATTTATAAGGCCAATTAATTCTTCCCTTAATTTATACTTAGATAAAATTATTAAAAAAAATATATGTGACAATAATTTTAAAATATATTATTGTAATTCAAAAAATGTGGCACAAAAAAAACACCTCAACGAGATGCTTTTAATATTTATCTTCAATTCTTGTAATTGTATTTTCATCAATTGGCTTTCCAAAAATAGGCCATCCGCAACTGGATTAAAATTTTTCTTATCCTATATGGCAATATCCATTAGGATTCTTATCCAAATATTTTTGATGATATTCCTCTGCTTTGTAATAATTTAAAAGTGATTTAACTTCAATAGCAACTTTTTCTCTATACCTTTTTTGAAACTGTGTAATTGAGCTTTGAATGACTGCTTCATCTTCATTGTCCACAAAATATATTCCTGTACGATATTGGGATCCTATATCCCCACCTTGCTGATTTATGCTCACTGGATTTATTACATCATAATATATGTCTAAAATAGAAGATAAGCTAATTTGACTTACATCGTAAATTACCTTTACCGTCTCAGCATGACCAGTATTGTTATAGCAAACTTCTTCATAGGTTGGTTTTTCAGTATTTCCATTTGCATAACCAACCTCAGTTTCTAAAATTCCCTTAATACTTTTAAGATATTTTTCAGTTCCCCAAAAGCAACCACCTGCTAAATAAACTTCTTTTTGCATTTTCATTCCTCCTTTAACATTAATTTTTTGTACCACTAATATTATTCTCATCGCACCATTCTAGTGCAATTTTCTTTAAATCCTCATCTCTATAATCATACCACTTCTTATCTATATTATACTTAATAATAGAATCTTTGAATCTTCTAAATTACTTATTTCCCCCTCTTTCATTCTTATAAATTCTTATAGCATTAATTTCAATATTATCAGTTAATCCTGTGATTTTTATGTTAAAATTAATAGAATTTAATTTTA
>DAMAVY010000449.1:0-2894 GCA_032077725.1 Clostridium sp.
GTTAAATACGATATAGATTCGGTTTTTGATAGAGATCCAGCAGCACGAAGTAGAATAGAAGTATTGTTACTATATCCTCATATTAAAGCTATCATATGCTATAGAATAGCTCATGGCTTATACAAAAGAAAATTTTTTTTCATAGCTAGACTTATTTCTAATATAGGTAGGTTTTTAACAGGAATAGAAATACACCCAGGAGCAAAGATAGGAAAAGGTTTTTTTATTGATCATGGAATGGGAGTAGTAATAGGAGAAACTGCAGAGATTGGAAATCATGTAACACTATATCATGGAGTAACTCTTGGAGGAGTAAATACAAAAAAAGTTAAGCGCCATCCTACAGTGGGAGATGATGTCATCATTGGTGCTGGTGCAAAGGTTCTAGGAGATGTTTATATTGCTACGGGGACGAAAGTAGGAGCAAATGCTGTGGTTTTAAATTCCACAGAGCCCAATTCTACTATGGTAGGAATCCCAGCTATAGCATTAAACACAAAACTATATATGTATAAATAAAGCATGTTTAAAATCAATGTTGAAATTACTTGTATTGTTTATTTTTAATTTTTTAAGAACCTTAGTTTTAAATAATATTTAAGTAAATTTCAACATTGTTTAATATAAATAATAATAATAATAAATATATGGAGGTATTTATCATGTCAAAAATTTACAATAGTCTAACAGAATTAATAGGGAATACACCACTTTTGGAGCTTTCAAATTACAATAAGATAAATAATTTAAAGGCTAAAATTGTAGCAAAACTAGAGTATTTTAATCCAGCAGGAAGTGTTAAGGATAGAGTTGCCAAAGCAATGATTGATGATGCTGAAGCAAGAGGACTACTTAATAAGAATTCTGTAATAATTGAAGCAACCAGTGGAAATACTGGAGTAGGCCTTGCATCAGTTGCATCATCAAGAGGGTATAAAATTATCATTGTCATGCCTGATACCATGAGTATAGAAAGAAGGAATTTAATGAAGGCATATGGTGCTGAAGTTGTACTAACAGAAGGGGCAAAAGGAATGAAGGGAGCTATAGCTAAGGCTGAGGAGTTAGCTAGGGAATTAACATATTCATTTATCCCAGGGCAATTTGTAAATAGTGCAAATTCAGCAGCACATAAGGCTACAACAGGACCAGAAATTTGGAGTGATACTGATGGAAAAGTTGATATATTCGTAGCTGGAGTTGGTACTGGAGGAACTATTACTGGCGTAGGAGAATACTTAAAATCGCAAAATTCTGAGATAAAAATTGTAGCTGTTGAACCAGAAGCTTCACCAATATTGTCAGAAGGAAAATCAGGGTCTCATAAAATTCAAGGAATAGGAGCTGGATTTGTACCTGATATATTAAATACAGAAATTTATGATTAGATTATCAAGGTATCTAATGAGGATGCTTTTGAAGCAAATAAAGAACTAGCAAAAGTAGAAGGACTTTTAGTTGGTATTTCTTCTGGAGCAGCATTAAATGCAGCTACAGAACTTGCAAAAAGACCAGAGAATGAAGGCAAAACAATAGTAGTATTATTACCAGACACTGGTGAAAGATATTTATCAACTCCAAATTTTATCTAAAATATAAAGTGTGTAAATTCATTTATTAATACCTATTTAAAAATAGAGTAGATAATTTTGTGGCTATCATCCTTATTGCGATGGTGGCCTTTCTATTTTATTTATAACTGTTTTCATTGTATTGAAGAAAAATATAATATATTATAAATTATATTGGTAGTTTTTTAGAATGTAATAAATAAATTATATAATTAATAAATATAGAATTAATATATTAGGGGGATACATCATGGAAGAGAAAAGAAATGAAAATGGATTTGTAGTAATACCATTAAGCAGTTTAATCATAAATAGTGAAGGGAAAACAGGCATTCCCTTTGAAACCTTAAGAAGTGAATTTGGATTTTCTATAATGGTAAAAGATTCTGAGGTATACATAAAAGAAAGAGTTGGTGTTGTTAAAAGTGATGAACGTTCTAAGAAAGAACTATTAATTTCAACAGACAATTTTATAGAAGACTCAAAAATATTAAAAAAACATTTTTCCTTTGAAGAATATTATCAGGGATCATTAATATATAGTTCAAATCTTAGGGGCCTAAATCACTATGATATTTTAATTACAGAAAATACTCATTGGTATAATATAACTTTAAGAGGTGACTATGCAGATTATTGTAACCAATTTAGCAATGAAAATGTTATTCCTTCACTTATAAAATTCTATTTTCCTATTAATTATGAAACTATTCTTAGTGATATTATACAAAAATCAAATGCTAGATATAAATATGATGAAAGAGATTTACTTATAAGAGATTATGATAGGATTACTAAGGAAATTGTGTTTTCAAAACTAGATGGAAAGTTGTTAGGGTAATAATTTATAAATAATATCTAAAAGAGGTGATGGGTACAGTGAAATCTACCAGAAAAGATGTTTTTACATTTTTTATAACGAATATTGGTTTAGGAGTAGCATCATTTGCATTTTGTTTCGTGATAGCGTTCATTTCAAAACAATTTAATATTGACTTAATAATTGCCATACTTATAATGATAACATGTATTACTTTGGCTAACGAATTTATATTCGAAAAAATATCATATAATAAAAATATATATAATGCATATAAATGGAGAAGAATAACAATTGGTTCTACATTTATTATATGTATAATAATGTATAAACTCATGTGTTATTATGGAAATTGATGAAAAAAAGGTGCTGAGCACCTTTTTTTATTATCATAAATCTAGTTCTTATTTGGCAATTAATAATCCGTCCATTTAAAAATTTTTATTAAATCATCACTTATGTAAAAATCATCCCTTCACTGAGAGCATGAAAATTGCTTATAT
>DAMAVY010000450.1:0-2878 GCA_032077725.1 Clostridium sp.
TCTATGGTTCTATTTAACATTATTCCTCTCACCTTCAAATAGAAAAATGACACTGCACAAATTAATATTACCCCACCATATAAGTAATTTGCTCTATATCCAAAGATATTTAAAATTTGTCCTCCAATAAAGTTTCCGAGTGCTATGGAAATTCCATGAACCAACATTTTTACCGCAGCAAATATATCTCTGTGCTTAAGTTCTATATTGCTCATCATAAGACTATCTAAAGAAGAAACTATAAGTAATGCAAATACACATCGTATAATTAGGAAAGTTATAAAAATTTCAGTGGTTAAAACTAATGATAGAATGAAACAGCTTCCTGTAGCCACTGTAAAAAGATATAAATTAAACTTTGGCACTCCTATTTTTTCTATAATCCCAGGCATTAACATAAGTCCAATCATACTTAAAATTGTTAGAGTAAAGCTTATATAGGATATTATATTATTTCCTAAGTTAAAGGAGGTTTTTAAAATTAAATTGTTATAAGGTCCTACACCACTGAAACCTAAACTTGTGATAAAAAGTAGTATGGCAAATAACCTTGTATGCTTATCTTCCTTTAAAATTTTAATAGATTCCATAACTGTCTTTTTCACCTCACTTCCCTCTGCTTCTATGGTAATATCCCTGGGAAGTAGCAAGTATCGTATACTTGCAGTAATTATAAGAATTATAACCGATGCCAAAAACATTTTTCTATATCCTACATTAATGAAATAAGGAATTTCATTAATATTTCCTCCAATTAAAGCACCTATAGCTCCAGAGATGTAATTTACGGAATACTTATAGCTGTATGCACAACATTCCTTTTGACCAGTAGTATAAGAATATAATAGTTGTATCTCAGTTACTTGCACAAAAGAATTTCCTAAGCTTATTAATATTTGTCCTAGTATAAACATTACCCTGGTTGAAAAGCCCATATGAAATGCAATACCAATTCCAGAAATTAAGTGTCCTATACATAATATCTTTTTTCTCCCAAACATCTTAATAAAAGGGCCAATAAAAAAGCCCGTCAACGTAAATAATGACCCAATAGAAAAAATTATCCCTATGGTTTCTGGTGATAAGCCTATAAAATTATAATATAAAATTTGTAAGAAACAGAATATTCCCATGGCAAGAGCGTATAATCCTTCACTTGCCACCATTACATGTATATTTTTAGGAAAAGTTTTTATTATTCCAAAGGTTTTTAGTTTACCCATTTTATGTCCGCCTTAAATTTTATTATCCATTTTAGGGTGGGCAAAAATTCAATAGTTATGCAAAAAAAAGAGAGTATTTCTACTCTCTAAAATTTTATTGATATTCTACTTCTTTTAAACATAAACCTTTAGCTTGTGCCATAGGACCTGCTTCAGATCTCTTCTTTTCTTCAAGGATTCTAGCTACATCACTAGGTTTTAATCTACCCTTACCAACTTCTAGTAGAGTTCCAGCAATGATTCTTACCATGTTTAATAAGAAGCCATCTCCATTAACCTCAATTTCAATAAGGTCTTCACTCTCAGTAATTTCAATATAATTTATTGTTTTAACTGTAGATTTATTGTCTGATTTTAAACTTGTGAAACTTTTAAAATCCTGAGTTCCAACTAAAATATCTGCAGCTGCTCTCATAGCATTTAAATTAAGTTCTTCAGCAGTATGATATGTATACTTTCTGTTAAATACATCTCTATACTTATTGTTATTTATTGTATAAACATAAGTTTTTGCCTTTGCATTATATCTTGCATGGAATCTTTCATTTACATCTGTTATAGCTTTAACTACAATATCATCTGGTAAATAATCATAAAGATAATTTAAAATATCTTCATTAGTTAAATTAGAATCTGTGTGAAAGTTTGCTATGTAGTTTTTTGCATGCACTCCTGTATCTGTTCTACCACATCCAATAACTTGAATTTCTTCATTAGTCATTTTAGATAATACCTTTTCTATTTTATCTTGGATAGTTGCTACATCGTCCTTTTGCTTTTGCCATCCTTTATATCTAGTTCCATCATATTCAATTACCATTTTTAAATTTCTCATAATTTCTCCTTTATTCTTTGTTATATTTTGAATTTTTCTTACTTAATTCCTTTAAATTTTTTATTTATTCCCTCGTAGAGATAGTCCAAATATTCAACATCGATTTTTTCCTTTTTTAACATATCTATTCTCTCTCTAGCCTTTTCTAAACCTTCTTTAGCTTCTGCATAATCTTTATGTTTTATAGAATTACTTGTATATGCAAGTAAATAATCCACCTTTAGCACATTTTTTGCTAAATCTTCTCTATCTTCATTTACTAATTCTAGTAAAAGTGAATAAATCTTTGGAGATGTTTTATTTCGATAGGTATTGAGCAAATCATTATTCTTACTAGTTTTCTTTGCCATTAGTTTTTTCCCTTTCAATATAATCTACTGCAAATATTATTTTATCCCATCTTATACTTTATAAACAATCTATAAGTGATGTTCAAAATTTTACAACACATTTTATTATAAGCTAAAAATTCCACGGATTAAAGCTAAAAAATAACTTTTACGAATTAATATAAAAAACTTGCATTTTTTATTGACTATAAACACATGATAATCGTATATTAAGTGCAAATACTAAAAGGCACTAATTGTATTTTCATTTTGAGGAACTTCAAATAGTTGTTAAAGATCATAACAAATAGTAACATAAGGTAACCTTTAGGTATGTTACTAGATTATTTGGTGTTTTCAAGCCTGGGTGAGTGTAGTTTCTTAAAAAAGAAATAGCATGATGAACTATGTTATAAGGAAAAGTTAAAGACATACCCTTAAATGTAATCTTCAGTTCGAGGCTCTATGAGTGCCAATAAAGAAACTTTGCT
>DAMAVY010000451.1:0-2870 GCA_032077725.1 Clostridium sp.
AAATTACAAAATGTTAAAATTACAAAATGTTAAAATTACAAAATGTTAAAAATTAAAAAAGTTATCTTTTTTAATTTTTAACAATGTTAGGTGGGGTATTCCTTAATATGAAAAGAACCTATATATAGACTCTTATTACAAGAATCTATATATAGGTTCAATTTTAAAATATAAATACCAGTTATATTTTTAGTAACTGCCTTATCTATTTTTATCCGATGACTACCCGCCCTAATACTCCCATCTTCTATCAAAGTGGCAGATAAGGGCGGGCTACGTCCCTGGATAACGATTTCTAAGCTTCAGGTGGAGTAAAAACTCCATCTGAAGCCAAGAACTCTGTTTATATGATTAAATTTTAAATTTATTGACTTCTTCCTCTAAACGTTCAGCCTTTTGTTTTAATCCTTCTGCTTCTTTTAAAACATCTGCTATTGCTTCTGTTTGAGTTTGAAGTGATGCTGTAACCTCTTCTGAACAAGCAGCTGTTTCTTCTGTAATAGCTGCAATGTTATTTATAGAGTTAACCACATCATTGTTGCTCTTGTCCATTTCACCTACAAAATCACCCATATAATTTATTGCGTTTGTTATTATATCAGTGGCATTGTTGATTTGATTGAATGCTTCATTAACATGATTTACTGAAGTAAATTGTTCTTCTGAAACAACTCGTACATCTTTCATAATCTCAACGCTCTTTAAAATATCCTTTTGAATATCTGAAATTATCTTTGCAATATTCTGAGTAGATTCCGCTGATGCTACAGATAATTTTTGAACTTCATCTGCCACTACTCCAAATCCTCTTCCATGTTCACCTGCTCTTGCAGCTTCTATGGATGCATTTAAAGAAAGCAAGTTAGTTTGCTTTGCAATATTATCAAGACTTTGAACTATCACTTCTATATTCTTAGATTTATTTCTTAATTCTTCTATATTTTCTTGAGTTTTTTCTATAATACTAACAGTAGTTTGAGCTTTTGCTTTTAAATCTTCTACTTTCTGAATTCCATTAGCAACTGCCTTTGATGAATTCTCAGATTCTATAATCATTAATGAAGTTTTTTCTTCTAATTTATTAAACTTATGACTCATATCCTCTCCAAGCCTAGCACTTTCTTCTGCGCCATATGCTTGATTCGTTGCTCCTTCTGCAATTTCTTGTACTGTAATATTTATTGTTTTTGCAACACTTGTTGTTTCATCTGACTTATTTGTTAGTATAACTGCGCTGTCTCTTATTTCCTCAGTTAGTTCCTTAGTGCTATTTAATAAATTCGAAACTTTCCTTATCATTTCATTAAAGCTTAAACTTAAGGTTCCAACTTCATTTTTAACATTTGTTGAAGATTTTACTGTGAAATCTCCTGTAGATGCCTTTGTAAGTAAATCAGATATATCAACTATAGGTTTAGAAATTTTTCTTGCAAGGTACACTATAACTAAAGCTGCAATAGTTATCAAAATTAATCCTGCAATTAGTGAAGTTTGTATTATTTCACTTATGATTGCTTTTGCACTGGATTCCTTTTGAACTGTTACAACAGACCAATTAGTAGATTCACCATCAAGTTTTATAGGTGTATATGAAACATAATAATCTTCACCATTATCTTCAACTTTAGTACTACCATTGCTTCCTGACATTACTTTAGATACTACATCCTTGTATCCATCTGCTAGTTCAATTGGCTCTTCTTTTGTTTCATCTTTATCACCATTTACTTTTACTGTTTTAGTTAAATTCTTATAATTATGGGATTCAGCTATAATTACTTTATCAGGATGTGCAACAACTACACCCTCTCCATCTATAATAAAAGAATATCTTCCAGCTTTCTCATCTGAATTCTCTACTATTAAGTCTTGTAAATTATTTAAATTAATATCTCCAGCCATTACCCCAGTGAATTTATCTCCATCTTTTAATGGAATAAATATTGATGTAACTGGCTTTTGTGTTGAAGCTGAATAATACGATTTTGATACAAATGGTTTTAAATCATCTTTTGCTTTACTAAACCACCATCTATCTGATCTACTTGCAAGCTCTCCTGATGATCTTCCTAGTTGCATTCCAGTTGCGTCTTGCATATATAGTAATTCGAAATATGGATTTCGCTCCGCAGAGTCTTTAAGTACCTTTGTTTTAGTATCTGAACTTGCTGAACGTATTTGGGAATTTGAAGCTAACTCTTCTGTAAGCTTATAGGCTGTATCCATAAATGATGAAACATTTTTAGAAATAAGCTTTGATATTGTTTCATTTTTGTTGTTAATTTCACTATCATAATTTTGGGATAAGATAGTGCTTACACAAATAATAATCCCAAATGTTAACACGATTGACATCGATAACATAACAAATAACAATTCACTCTTTATAGTTCTTTTCTTAAAAATGCTTGTCCTTTTCTTTGAAGTATTTGTTTCATCATATAAGGTATTTGTTTCATCATATAAGATATTTGTATCTTCCTTTAAAGTATTTGCCTCTTCCTTTAAAGTATTTGTGTCCTCTTTTAAAGATTGTTTTTTCTTCTTAAAAATATTAAATTTTTCCTTTAAGTTCATTTGCATCCCCCTAATTTAAACATTTGTTTTTCATTTAGTTATTAATCTATTTAAATTGAATTTTATATAGATATTTTTTTCTATGTTGTTAAATATTTTATTTATCATCAAAATTTTCCTAAATAATCTAACTTTCTACATGGATTTTATTGTTTTTCTCATAATATATATTTAAATTATAGCATATTTCAATATTTTTTCAATAATTTATATTTTTTCTTCATTTATGATAATTTTTCTAAATTGATATTTTCATTAACACATTTCCTTATCACCGAATATATTAATAATAT
>DAMAVY010000452.1:0-2867 GCA_032077725.1 Clostridium sp.
TTTATGGTCAAAAAATCATGAGGGCGAAACTTATAGAAGTTACAAATGGAATTGTATATTCAAAGAGAATGGAAATCGTTAGAAATTTATTAAAAGCGCCATATAAGCAGTTTGAAGAAATTGAGAAAGGAAGAATTGAAGCAACTTTAAATAATGATACTGAAACAATAAGTAGGTTTGCCAATATTTTAATTGGAGGAGTAACAAGTGCTATAACACTAATTTGCTGTTTTATGTATCTTGGATTTATAAATATATATGCGTTACTGCTTTCAGTAACAATAATATTAATCATTGCAAGCATCTACTATTTTGTTGGTAGATATGCAAATAGGATTGGGGAAGAAGCAAGGGATATTCAAAATATATTCTTTAAATTTATCAATGATTTAATAGGTGGGTTTAAAGAATTAAGTCTCAATGGAAAAAGGAAAAATGAATTTGAAGGGGATATGGAAGAGAGCTGTGATAAATTTAGAATAAAAAGAGGACAATCAGCTCTAGCATTTGCCAATATGTTTGTTATAGGTGAACTAATATTTACACTTGCAATTGGATCTGTAGCTTTTGTTTTTCAATTAATCTTTAAAAATTTAGATAATGCAAGTGTAATAAGCTATGTTTTTATACTACTTTATATGACTGGACCAGTTCATGGAATTTTAGGAACTATACCTAATCTCATTGAAGTTAGAATAAGTTTAAAAAGAATTAATAGTTTACTAAGTGAAATATCAAATTCAAGACACGATGCTAATGATGAGTTATCTTGCGACAAAACAAACAATGTTAGTCTAAAGCTAAATGAAATAGAGTATGATTACGACAAAGATGATGAAAGAAGTTTTAAAGTAGGACCTATTAGTTATGAATTTAATTCAGGAGAGATAATATTTATTACAGGTGGAAATGGTAGTGGAAAATCAACATTAGCTAAATTAATAACAGGGTTATATACACCGTCAAAAGGAGAAATAACTTTTAACAATAGGAAAATTTCTGAAAATCTATTAAGCGAAAATTATTCGACAGTTTTTGGTGACTTTTATTTATTCGATAAGCTTTATGGGATAGATTATAAGGGCAAGGAAGATGAAATACAAAAGTATTTAAAAATACTTCAACTTGATAATAAAGTAGATATTGTAGATGGAAAATTTAGCACAACCAAATTATCAACAGGGCAAAAGAAAAGATTGGCTTTACTGGTTACCTATTTAGAGGATAGACCAATTTATCTCTTTGATGAATGGGCAGCAGATCAAGATCCTGAGTTTAGATTGTTTTTCTATGAAACTCTTTTACCAGAACTTAAAGAAAGAGATAAGTGTGTAATAGCAATAACTCATGATGAACATTATTTTAACCATGCTGATAAAATTATAAAGATGGATATGGGTAATATTAATTAATGTTTGGAGGAGTTAGTATGATTTATGAAAATATATTCGATATGGTTGGTCATACTCCAATTATAAACTTAAATGCTAAAGAACTAAAAAATATAAATTTATATGTTAAAATGGAGAGCTTTAACCCAACTGGAAGTGTTAAAGATAGGGCTGCCCAATATATAATAAATAAAATTTCTGATAAGTGTTTGATAAATAAGGATACTACAATAATTGAATCTTCATCAGGAAATTTTGGAATTGCTTTATCAGCATATTGTAAAAGCAAGGGACTAAAGTTTTATTGTGTTATTGATCCACTTATTTCAGAAACAAATAAGATGCTAATTGAAAAATGTAGCACAGGAGTAATAGAAGTAACTGAAAGAGATAGGAATGGAGCATATTTATTAAATCGAATAAAAAAGGTTAATGAGTTAATGTTACAGATTCCTAATTCATATTGGGTAAACCAGTATGCTAATGAATATAATGCTGAAGCTTACTATAACACATTAGGAAGTGAAATGTGTAAAGAGGTTGAACAAATTGATTATGTATTTGTAGGAGTTAGCTCCGGTGGAACAATAACTGGAGTATCTAGAAAAGTTAAAGAGGTTTATCCTAATGCAAAAGTTATAGCTGTAGATATTGTTGGTTCAGTAATATTTGGTGGGAAACCACAAAAGAGATATATACCAGGAATTGGTTCAAGCAAGAAACCAGAAATATTAAAGTTAGCTTTGATTGATGAGGTTATAGCTATAGATGAAAGAGAGGTAGTAAAAGAGTGCAACAATCTTTTATTACAGCATAAAATTTTTGCAGGAGGTTCTTCAGGTGCTGTTTTTTCAGCTATAAAGCAGTACTTTCATGAAAAAAGCTTTGTAAAAAAGCCTAATGTAGTTACATTATTTGCAGATAGAGGGGATAGATATGCAAATACGGTATACAGCGAAGAGTGGTGTAGAAGGATTATATATAAAAATGAAAATATTAATATAGCTAAATAAGCTAGGGGGTATTAATTTTGATTTATATTAATGAAAAAAACATAAAAGATATGGGTACAGATTGGAATGAAATAGTGTCAACTATTGAAAATGCAACAAAGTGTTTAGCACGTAATGATTTTTCTCAACCGATAAAGCCTTATTTAAGATATAGAGATTTAAAAAATAGAATTATTGCAATGCCTGCTTTTGTTGGGGGAGATATTAATAGGTCAGGAATAAAGTGGATAGCTAGTTTCCCTGATAATATTAAAAAGAATATACCCAGAGCACATAGTGTAGTTATATTAAATGATGCAGATACAGGAAAGCCAGAAGCAATAATCAATACAGCATTACTTAGTATTAGGCGTACAGCTGGAGTGACTGGATCTATTATAAAAGCTTATAGCAAAGTAAGAGATTTGAAAGATATTAATATTGTGATAATAGGATGGGGTCCTATAGGACAAAACAATTTCAA
>DAMAVY010000453.1:0-2867 GCA_032077725.1 Clostridium sp.
CAAGGAGTCATAATACTAAAGAAGCTACTAAGGATCCTACTAATCATACAGAGATAATTGCAATAAAAATGGCGGCTAAAACCATAGGTGATTGGAGACTTAATGAATGTGATATGTATGTAACACTTGAACCGTGTACAATGTGTGCTGGAGCTATTGTTCAAAGCCGTATAAGAAAGTTATATATAGGAACTTTCGATCCAAGTGCTGGAGGGTGTGGTTCTGTATTTAATATAACCCAAAGTGAAGTTTTAAATCATTGGGTAAATACAACATGGCTTTATAATGAGGAGTGTAGTGAATTACTGCAAGAGTTTTTTAAACAAAAGAGAAAGGAAAAATCATAAATGAAGAGTGAATTAAACCAAGAAGCTTTAAAAGAGACAGTGCTTGATAAGTATACAAAGGTTTGTACCTGCAGAGTTATATCTAGAGCTACTATAAAAAAAGCTATAGCTGATGGAGCTAAAGCCGTAGAGGAAGTTTCAAAAGCAACAGGAGCGTGCACTGGTAGCTGTAAGGGTATGAGATGTAAACATATTATAGAAAAATTATTAAAAGAATACCAATAATTTCTAAAGTAGATTATAATAATATAAAAAGGATTGAGGAGGAAAATATATGGATCCAGTGGCTATAAGTATATTTGGAATAGACATTATGTGGTACGGAATTATAATTTGTTCAGGAACTATATTGGCATTATTATTATGTCAATATACTTGTAAATTAAAAGGAATAGATTATGACGATGTATTAACTATATTTTTAATAACATTTCCTATAGCAATTTTGGGAGCAAGACTTTATTATGTAATCTTTGAATTTGAATATTATAAAGATAACTTGATAGACATCTTAAATATTAGACAAGGTGGGCTTGCAATTCATGGAGCGATAATTGCAACTGTTATAGTTGTTTATATATGTGCTAAGAAAAAAGGGTTAAAGTTTTTAGCTTGTCTTGATATGGCAGCTCCATGCATTATATTAGCTCAAGCAATTGGAAGATGGGGGAATTTCTTTAACCAAGAAGCACATGGTGGACCTGTAACAGAGGCATTTATAAGTAAATTCCCGGCGTTTATTAAGAATGGAATGCTTATAAGTGGAACTTATTATCATCCAACTTTTTTATATGAATCAATATGGAATTTGATAGTATTCTTCATATTGTTTTATATGATTCACAAGATTAAGAAGAATGGAGTTGTATTTTTAACTTATATAGGGCTGTATTCTATAGGTAGATTTTTTATTGAGGGTCTTAGAACAGATAGCCTTATGTTTTTGGGACTTAGGACTGCTCAAATAGTAAGTATCTTAGGGGTATTAATATGGATTATAGGTGTAATAATAATATATAGAAAAAAAGAGAATACAACTTCACATTTATAAATAACAATAATAACAATAAAAAATTCCTGTTAAACTCCATTTCGGCTGAAATGAAAGTTTATAGGAATTTTTTATTTACTGAATTAGTCTCTCATTGAAGTATTACCTGTATTAAAATACATGGATAATTTGCCTGCTAAATTTTGAAGTGGCATAGTTTGTAGATAAACTTTACCAGGTCCAGTTAAAGTAGTTAAGAATAATCCTTCACCACCAAAGAAGATATTTTTAAAACCTTTAACCATTTCTATATCAAAGTTTACACTTGGTTCAAATGCAGCAATATGACCAGTATCTACTTTTATTTTTTCCCCAGGATTTAATATTAATTCCTCAACATGACCATCAAATTCCAAAAGAACTGTTCCAGGTCCAGTAATCCTTTGTAAAATAAAACCTTCACCACCAAATAAACCAGTAGAAAGTTTTTTTCTAAAGTGAATGTTTAGGCTTACTGATTCTTCTGAAGCTATAAAAGCACCCTTTTGACAGATTATAGATTCGTTAGGTTGAAGCTCTTTAGCCATTATTTTACCAGGTACAGAACAAGGAAAGGCAATTTTACCTACACTATTTGAACAAGTAAAGGTATTTAAGAATAAGCTTTCACCAGAAAGTGATCTGCCTATGCTTTTCAAAAATCCGCCTTTCATGTTGGAATCCATAATAATATTGTCAGTCATCCAGCCCATTGCGCCTGATTCAGAAATTATTTTGTCTCCACTGTTTAGATAGCAAATCGCTACTGGTAAAGAACCGCCCTTAATTTCGTAGTTTATCATAAATGTATACCTCCATTCTTATATTCTTATACTAATATATATTATTAATATTACTTTAATATTTTGTAAAATGGAACAATATCGTACTATAAATTGGTATAGTTATAAAAATATATTTTACTTGAAAGTATTAATTTATAATAGTATAATAATAAATACGTGATATGGAGAGATGTCCGAGCGGTTGAAGGAGCACGCCTGGAAAGCGTGTATAGGGGAAACTCTATCAGGGGTTCGAATCCCCTTTTCTCCGCCATGTCGTACTAGATGGGGAGTTAGCGGTGCCCTGTAACCTGCAATCCGCTACAGCAGGGTTGAATTCCTTGCCTAGGTATTAATTTGTATGGTCTGGCCTATATAAGTGGCGTTGAGAATTGGGCCCCACGCAATGGAAACTCATGAACCTCGTCAGGTCCGGAAGGAAGCAGCGATAAGTGAGACCTTCCATGTGCCGTGGATCTACCTGATTTGAGCTAACTGTATAGGTAACGCATATAGATTAATTATCGAAGCAAGGTGTACGGCTTTATTTTTAAGATGTTATTAACATCTTTTTTTTTATATTTATTTAAATTAGCAATATAAATAAATCATTACATGTTATAAGATAATTAAAGAAATGTATTTTATAGTACTATACATTGCATGATTACTTCACGTAAGTTGGTAAAGAATATAGAATATATA
>DAMAVY010000454.1:0-2837 GCA_032077725.1 Clostridium sp.
AGATTGTACAAAATCCTCATAGCTAATTCCATTTTTTACTTTCTGATGTGCAACATATCTATTATATTCATCTCTAAGGATTGGACTTAATAGTTCTTTATCAAGGTTTATTTCACTATAAACTGATTTCACAATATCAATATTTGTAATGCCATCTATTTTATGAAGTTTACTAATAAAATCATCATCAAATTTTTTCTCTGATATAGGTGGTATACTTTCATAGGTGAAATCATGAGGATTGTATTCATTGATGAAATTCTCAACCTTCAAGCTTGAAAGAAAGCTGCTTACACTTAGCATAGTGATTGCTCCCATAAAAAGAGATGTGAATACAAGGAATGCTCGTTTTTTCTCACGGAAAACATTATAGAATGCTATTTTATAAAGTTTGCCTCCTTTTGTTGAACTTCTGTCTTTCTTTTTCTTCTTGTCAGAAATTCCTGTGTATCTAAGTGCTTCCACAGGGGAAACAGAACTTGCCATTTTAGCTGGCTTACGACAGCTTATTGCCACAGTTAACAGAGCAAAAAGCGCGGTTCCAATAAATATAATTGGGTGAAAAGAAATACTTGTTGGCATACAACCATAGATGGCTTCGTCATTTTGTAACATATTCATTACCATTGGAACAATTTTAAAAGAGGTTACCACACTTAAAACTAATCCTATTGGAATACCAACGAGAGACAGGATGTACATCTGACTACGTACAATCTTTTTTATCTGTTTTGGTGAAGTACCAATGGTTTTTAGCATCCCATAAAAACGGATATCCTTTGAAACTGAAATGTAGATTACATTGTAAATCAGTAGATACCCACTTAACACAATAAAAAGAGCTAACATGCTAATAGCTATCATTGCTGCAGTTACCGTATCAGCGCTTTCTTCACTTGTATCAAAAGTGGTTTCAAATTTTTGTCCATCTTGAAGGGAAATGTCACCCTTAAGTTTATCATAAACCTGGTTACGTTCCCCAGTTTTAGTTGTTATGGCAATCCTTCCGTTGTCCTGAAAAGTAAATCCATTATCCTTACAGTATTGTTTAGATATCATAGCAACCCCACTGCCGCCTATCCCAACTACTTCATAATTTGTAAACCAACCCGAAAGATAGAATACATCTATTTTTTCTCCATCTTTTGTTTTATATGTTAAAGGAATCTCCATTGATATTTTTGGCTCAGTGATTCCAAGCTCTTTTAATGCTTCTTTAGAAAGGATAATTTCATCTGATTTAGTAGGATATTTACCATTTATATCGCTAATTGCAGGTGTATAATTATTTTTCCACTCACTCTCGTCGTAATATAACATAGATATATCAGCATCTTTACCTTCTGATGTCTTCTGAGAAACAGATCCAATACCTATCTGTATACCAACTGACTTTAAATAGTCAAGTTCATTTATTTTATCATATTGTGCCTGGGTAGGATTATTAAGAAATATAGTGGCAGTTGTTCCTGCTGTTCGTCTCATCATAACTGAGTAGTTTTCTGCAAAACTAATGCCAATGCTAAACACAGTGGAAATCATAAAGGTAGTTAAAATAATTGCCAATACTGCAAAAATATTTCTAGTTTGATTTGCTTTAGTGGAGCGTCTTGATATTCGCCTTACTACAGCTTGATTGTTATTTCCATACATATTTACCACCTCCTTACATAACTTTTCCATCCTCAATATGAATAATACGATTTGCCATTTGGGCAATTTCTTCATTATGTGTAATCATAACGGTGGTTTGATTAAAGCGATGACTAATAGCTTGCATGAGAAGCATAACATCAAGACTTGTTTTGCTATCCAAATTTCCTGTAGGTTCATCAGCAAGGATAATAGCAGGTTTTGTAGATAATGCTCTTGCAATTGCTACTCTCTGCTGCTGACCTCCCGATAGATTGTTTGGCATATTTGTGAGTTTGTCTTTAAGACCAAGGGTTCTGATAATTTCATTTATAAAATCCTTGTCTGGATTTACTCCATCAAGTTCAATTGGAAGAACAATATTTTCATAAACATTAAGTACAGGCACTAAGTTATAGTTTTGAAATACAAATCCTATATTACGCCTACGAAAGATAGTCAATTCCTCATCCTTCATGGTAAATATTTCTCTTTCTCTCACTGTCACTTTTCCAGAGGTGGGACGATCAAGTCCTCCAATCATATTGAGCAGGGTTGATTTTCCACTTCCTGATGTTCCTACAATGGCAACGAATTCACCTTCTTCAATATTGATAGAAACGCCATCAAGGGCATGAACTTCATTATCGCCCTTTCCGTAAATCTTTTTTAGTTCCACTGTTTTTAAAATACTCATTTTTATATCCTCCATTTTAGGTAGTTTCTTTCTGTTTACTAAAGTATAGCACCTGCTCCTTACAATTTGGTGACGAGGGGACTTACAAAATGGTGACATACAAAAAAAAATTACACCTCTATGGTACAATGATAACTTTTGGAAGAAATTACAACCCTGAGGTGAAAGCGAAAAAGCAAAAAAAGTTTTGAACCCTTGGAAACCAAAGGTTCAAAACTTTTGCAAGACAAGTCTATAAGCCGAGTTCTGTATTAGACAATCATCTATCTAGGCCCATTATTACTAATGAGCTCCAGCGATACACCCGGGGACGGGACGGGCAATCCCATAATGTCCCTCTTTCGATCTTGCTCCAGATGGGGTTTACATAGCCGCAAAGTCGCCATTGCGCTGGTGAGCTCTTACCTCGCCTTTCCACCCTTACCCAAGTAAACTTGGGCGGTATCTCTCTGTTGCACTTTCCTTAGAGTCGCCTCCACTGGGAGTTACCCAGCACCCTGCCCTATGG
>DAMAVY010000455.1:0-2814 GCA_032077725.1 Clostridium sp.
CTTACTTACCCCTTTCGTTGTTTTTCTTAATTATATCATCTCTTGAATTTAATGTAAACACATTTTAATAACAGTAATAAGTTACTATTCTATATACTGTAAATACCTATAATATTTAGGAAGTTCCCTTAGTTGCTATTTTATTAATATAGCAAAGAAAAAATACCATATGAATAATATTATATTTTTTTCAAAATAGCTAATCCATGCAAACTATAACCTAACAAACTTTTATCTTCACAAGTTTGCAAATGAAATTGAATCCATTTTTCAAAATCTTCCTTATTAGCCTCATTTATTTTATTTGAAAGGAGATAACCTATCCCATCTGTTCCAATATGAGCAACTATTTCTGTATTATATGCTTTTGCAATTTGTTCGATTTCTAATGGAGACATATGTAGGAATATACCATCCGTTGTTTTGTTATTATACCAAGTAAGTACCTCTTCCATATTTTCAAGTCTATCCCTTATTTTTAGTACTGAATTTGATGTGTTGTTAATATATGAAATAGCCAATAACCCTTTTGGTTTTAACACACGTAAACATTCTGTCATTGCGATCTTTCTTTCTTCATTACCTATATGATAAAATGCCCCCATACACAAAACAACATCAAATGTTTCCTTTTCAAAACGTGATAAATCAGTTATACTTCCCGTATAAATATCATCCAAAATAGGTTTCTTATCTTGCTTATCTCTTATAATATCAACATTATGAGGAACAATATCTCCTGCTATTACCTTATACCCCAATTCTGCCAGTTTAAATGAATAATTCCCTGTTCCAGCACAACCATCAAGTATGTATGATCCTCTTTTAAAGAGTTTTTCAAAATATATCATAGAAGTTATCCATTCTACTTGATGTCCATTATTTCTAAAAAATCTCCCATCTTCATCATAGGTATTATAGTAATTAATAATACTATTTTCCATATTGTACTCCTTTCAAAATTGTTTTATATAAAAATTAAAATATGATATTATTCAATTTTTATTATTTTTTTCGTAGAATTACATGATGAAATGACGCTATGGCTATGTACTCTTTCAATTCACTTACTTTTAATTCCACTTCTAATATATTATCCTGCCATGTCTTATCCCTATGAATATCTTGATTTTGCTGCAAATCCCAAAATGTTCTTATACCCAAAATTCTTTCTATTTTAAACTTATCTGACCATTTTAATATTTCTGTATCTTGATAGTAATTAATAGTACCAAATTGTTGTGCATGTCCATTTTTACCTTCTAATAATTCATTGGCATGTTCAAAATTATTAAGTAACACTACCATCTGCATAACCCTTCCTGCCTTATTATGCTTTGAAATAGAAAGATAACCATTGTTCTTTAATATCCTTGAAAATTCTTTAATAATTTCTTCCCTTTCATCTGCATATTCCAAAACATTATGGCACAATATCACATCAAATGATTCATCCTCAAACTTTTTAAGTTCTTTTATATCTCCTGTTATTTGTATATAATCATTTTCTTTAAATCTATTCTGTAACATCTTTTCATCTGGTTCAATTGCTACAACCTCATTTTCTATAGCAAAATGGTTGGCTGTAATACCATTTCCACTTCCAAAATCCAAAACTCTTTTGTCATGCACGAATTTTAACTGTTCCCATATCATTTTCTTTTGTAATAATTCCCAAGGAGCAATGTTATCTTCGATACTCATTATTGATACCTCTTTCTATCATATTGAATAAATAGTTCTTACTTAATAAAAATGACAGCCACATAGCTTATATATAGAAATCATTTAATTTTATAGTTATTGCGCCTTTCAAGAAAATTGTTCATCAGATTCACTGGATAATTTTTAATTTATATATGTGACTTACTAAAAATAAACGTTTCAAAATCCTCACAAGTGCCTTTAATAAAACTATCTTTTTTTATTGCTACAGCCACTTTGTTTTCACTATTTAATATTAAAAAATTCTTTGTCTTATATATATTTTTTATATTGTGATAAAATATTATGGTTTTACCACCATTAGGTGATATTACCTCAAGTTTATCATCATAAAAATAAATTATTTTTCTTAATGTTTCATAATTATTTATAGCTCTTTGTTGTTCATATAACTTTTTACCTGTAAATTTATGTGCATTTAATGCCATAGCTATAAAATAAAACGGAAACCCAAAAAATATAATACTAAATATAATATCTAAAGATATTATCAATGACCATATTCCAAAAATAAACGATAAAATTGCAAGTAGATAACAAAACATTTTATATTTTTTACTAACTAAAGTTTTAGAAAACTCTAAAAATAATTCTTTCGTTAAAACATACTCATTTTCAAATAATGTATTCATAAATCCCCCTTAAACTCAATATTTTACTTCGCCTTATTCTACAATTGTTCATTAAATTTATTTCATCATGGGTTTTTAACAGAACCAAAAATAAACAGTTCGTAAGATAATTATAACATTTTTAGTTTACTATACAATAAATTACTTGTTACATAATTACATACTTTTAATCCATTATATATAAATATAGCATAATATATTTTTAATTTTTTAAGGAAATGAAATTTAAAGCCTCACATTAAAAGCTAGTACATCGCCATGATCATTAATAGAAGTAGCTTGCCACTGAGGTTTCTACTTAATTGTTAGTATAAATATTTTATACTTGCCAATATTATAGTAAATAGCTTTTTTAACTTGAAAGTTCATAGTTTGAAAGGAGAATACCATGGAAAATCAAAATAACAAAGGAAGCAACCAGATAAAAAATGCAAAAGAGAAACAGCTAGATGAATTT
>DAMAVY010000456.1:0-2803 GCA_032077725.1 Clostridium sp.
TAGCAGTTTCATAATTCCCATTTACATTAATTTCAGCTTTCTTCTTTGAATAGTGGTTTGGATAACCCTCATATAAATCAAGATGTGATTCACATTCCTCTGTTATTTTCCATAGAACAATTGGAACTTCTCTCCCCTTGCATGGCTCTATATCTGCAACTCCTTTAAATTTTCCTCTAAAAGTTAGCTTATAGTCTTCAAGTATTCCTTTTGCTACCCAAATAGCCCTTGGGCATCTACGACTCATCTGTTCAAAAGTCATATTAGAACCATATGCCCCATACAATTTAGTTCTTTCATCCATTTCACATTTCTCCCCTTTATATAATTTTATTGCATATCGTTATGAATTTTATAGTTATATTAGTTACATTTGTTCCTACTTCTTAAGCTCTTTATTTCAAGTATAATTAGGCTTCCACAGAAGCTTAAATCTATACTTAGAACAAATTTCTTCATATAAAAAAAACTTTTTTCAAAAACATATTATGATTTATCACGCTATAAAGAACTTTTATGTAATTTAATGGTATTATATGGGTATTCTACATTTATTACAATATTCCTTCTGGATAACAGGTTTTTAATTTAGTTTTTTTATTTTAAATATATGGTTGACGCCGAACTGTATCTATCATATAATAACACTAACAAGAAACTGTGTCTATCATATAGTAACATTAAGAACAGGAGGTGTTTTTTAGTTTGACAGAAAAAATTACAATTTCAGCAGTGTCGCAGATACCAGTTTATGAACAGATTGAAAATCAAATTAGAGAGCAAGTTTTATCAAGAAAATTAGAATCAGGTACCCAATTACCTTCAATTAGAGTTTTAGCAAGAGAACTTAAGGTAGGCGTTATCACCGTTAAGCGAGCATACGATGACTTGTGTACGGAAGGAATATTATTTAGTCAGGCCGCAAAAGGAATTTTTGTTGCAGAACTAGATTATGACTTTATTAAATCAAGGCATTTGGAACTTATAAAAGAGCAATTAAGAGATGTTAAGCATTATGCTCAGGAAGTCCAAATTGATAAAGAAGATTTGATCCATATATTAGAACTAATTTATAAGGAGGAAGAAAAATGAATGAAGTAGCAATTAAATGCAAGAACTTAAATTTAAAATTAGGAAAGTTTGCAATTAAAGATATAAATATGGAGTTACATAAAGGATATGTAACTGGATTAATTGGAAGGAATGGAGCTGGTAAAACCTCTTTAATTAATATGTTAGCTGGTGTGATAGAACCTGATAATGGAGCTATTTATTATGACGACCTGATTTGGTGGGAAAATGGCGAAAAAATTAGGCAAAAAATTTCTGTGGTTTATGACAAACCAAATTTTGGTCAAGGTGGCACTCCGAAACGATTGGCAAAAAGAATTATGTCAATAGAAAAAGATTTTGACAAGGAATTTTATTTTAAAAAATTATCAGAAATGGAACTTGATGAGAAAATGAGTTTCAAAAGGTTTTCAGAAGGAATGCTGAAGAAATTCATGCTGGTACTAGCAATAAGCCGCAAACCAGAAATTTTAATTCTAGATGAGCCAACTAGTAATGTTGATCCAATTTCGAGAATTCATATGATAGATATGCTTCAAGAATTTATGGAAGAAGAAAATCATACCATACTATTCTCAACCCATATTACCAATGATTTGGATAAAATAGCAGATTATATCATTATTTTAGAGAAAGGTGAAATAATTTTATCTGATGAAAAAGAAAAAATAAAAGAGCTACACATAAGTGAAGGTATACAACCTTCAATAGAAGATATTATGTTTAAAGTTGTTGATGAAAGGAGAATTCAAAATGAGCAAAATGTATAATATAGTAAATTTATTTTATGATGATGGAACTAATAATAAAATGGTATTTGCAAGATGGATAGCTATTTACTTTATATTTATTATAATTAATGGAATGCCTACGGGAGAATCCGGTGTAAGTGTTCCTTTTATTGGCACTATACTACCAGTAGCACTTATGTTTAATTATAGGAATTTCTATGATAAACGGAGTTTATCACTAAATCTAGCACTTAGCGATAAAAAGCAGGTATTGTTTTCTTATCTGTCCACTATTCTAACAATAGTTATGGCATATATATGTATGATTATAACACTTATTGCGATAATGGCATTATTTACACATTTGGGCACTTCTATTGAAGCAATTCAATCTGTGAATGAATCCTTTAGAGGTTCAATTTATATGTGGATAATGGGCTTTACTGCATTTTTACTGTATTTTCCTCTCTGCTTTATAAGAAAGAATAAAATATGGTGGTCTTGGGCAGCCGCAGTTAGCATTATTATAACATCCATTAATTTGGTAGTAATTAACAACATTCCAAAATATGCAAATGATATGTTCACTTTAAATTTTAAAGGTGATGTAGTCAATTTGTTTGATACATTACCAAATGCAAATTACATTTTTGCTTTTTTAATTGCCTTCCTTATATTGTCAATTTTTGTTAGTTACAAATCATCATGCTATTTTAATAGCTATAAAAGACATGAAAAAAAGATATCCCTAAGGTAACAAATAAAGTCTAGAACGTTTTCTACAGACGTCCTAGACTTTTAATTTATCAATTATTATATTTTTACAGTGAACTTACAACTTTACTTAAAACTTTACCAATAGAATCATGAATGACAATGTCAGCTTTAGAATCAGCAGAGGTTGTGCTCTTATTTATTAGTACTAGATTTTTACCTTTAAAGTAGTCAATAAGTCCTGCAGCAGGGTAAACAACTAGTGATGTTCCACCAATTATTAAAGT
>DAMAVY010000457.1:0-2794 GCA_032077725.1 Clostridium sp.
CCCTGAAATAATCATTTTCACTTACTTTATAGTATTTTTCACCATAAATAGTTTTTATTATTGTTAAGGTTTCCCTGTCAGGATCTCCACCACTAAGAAGGATTTTCTTTCTCAGATGCTCTGTTATAGCTGCAATATTCTCCATTAAATCCTCAGGATTCTTAAACACATTACTATTGATTCTTTGCATTATATATGGCTTCGCGATATATGTATCATTTATATATCCGTTACCATAGGAGCTTATTTCAGTGTTAATATTAAATTGTTTTAAAACGCTATACAGTTTATATTCCATGGTATAATCCCTCTTCAATCATTTGGTTTATGGCATTTTTAAGGGTAGGTAAGTCTTCTTTGTATGTAATTCCATACCACTTATCTAATGTTTCAAGGACTTTTACCTTTGCATTTTGTGTTTTAATTATATTATCAATTACTGAAGGAAGAAAAAATTCATCCTTTAATGGATTCTTTAAGTCATTTAAAAATACAGCAAAGTCCTGTTCAAGGATATCAAATATATCAATGTTAAACCCCCACATATTCATTGATACCACAGAACCAAGGGGTATTCCACTATCTTTATCAATAGATGTATGCTCTATCACTCTTTTTAAATATCCTTTTTCTATTTCGCATAATCCGCGGCTTACCATGCCATTTACAGTCAGTGTATTTTTTAGCCTAAACCCAGCCATACACATACCTCTATTTTGGGATAAATAATCCCCAACTATTTTGTAGGAATGGCTACCATAGTAATCATCTGCGTTTATTACCATAAACGGAGTGGTAACTGCACTTTTTGCACAAAGCACAGCGTGCCCCGTTCCCCATGGCTTAGATCTACTATCTGGGATAGAAAATCCCTTTGGAATTTTGTCCAATGTCTGAAAAGCATAATCAACATCTATTATCTTTTCAATTCTTTTGCCCACAACATGTCGAAAATCCTTTTCCATCTCTTTTTTTATAATAAAAACTACTTTTGAAAAGCCTGCTTTTACTGCATCATACATAGAAAAATCAAGTATTATTTCTCCACTTGGACCCACAGGCTCCATCTGTTTAAGACTACCAAAACGACTGCCCATCCCCGCTGCCATTACCACTAATGTTGTTTCATTCATTATAATCACCTATAATTCAATACTTTCTTTATATTCATCTATATTAGATCCACTATTTGAAGACACTGCTCAAATACATTATTTAATTACTACCTCTGAAGCAAAAAACTCTGTCTATTTTATTAGAGCATCCAAATCAATCACCGCTCCATCTGCCAGCCTGGATTGTTCTGCTGCCATTGCGCAATAATGACTTTCTACAGATTTATCTACTGATGTGATGGCATTAGTCGGTTCTCTATCCTCTGCAATCATATCAATGAATTCCTCCACCATACGATTGTCTCCCCCAGCATGACCAGAAAAGTCCGTTGATAGCTTAGATATATCCATTACTTCCGTTTCTTTCCCAAATGGTGTGACTTTAATAGTTTTCTCAGACAATTCTGCAACAATTTCTCCTTTTGTACCCATAATCTTCTGATAACGTGAACCTGTAGCAGTGAATGCACACATGGTTAGCGTAATGGTGGCACCATCTGTCATATTTAGGTTCACAACCTGATGATCTACTACGTTATTATCACAGTAATATACGCATCTCCCATAAGGTCCCCTTTGAATTGCTTCTGTAATACTTTCTACCGTGGGATGAAGTGTCAATACATCAATAGGCCACTTTGTATTCCCTTTTGCCACACCAGTTTTTTCGTTTGTTATATAAATCTTTTCTGCATCAAAGGGGCAATTTGCTTTTGCTTTACATCCATCCATGCAGCGCTTTGTTGCTCCTTCCGGTGCATTTTCTTTCTTGAATAAATAGGTGCTTCCAAAGGAAGATACAGACTTACAAGTTTTACCTGTGAGCCATAATAACAAGTCCATATCATGACAACATTTCTGTAATATCATAGGGCTAGTAGTATTGGAGTTTCTCCAGTTTCCACGTACAAAACTGTGTGCCTGATGCCAATATCCCACATTTTCAATTGCCATAACAGAAACTACATCTCCAATTATGCCACTGTCAATTACTTCTTTTAATTTTGTATAGAATGGTGTATAACGCAAAACATGACATACAACCACTTTTCTGTCACATTCATTTGCTACTTTTACAATTTCCCGACACTCATCAAGATCTGGAGAAATTGGCTTTTCTAGTAGCAGGTGATAACCTTTTCTAAGTGCAGGGATTGCTTGTCTTACATGTTGTTTGTCCTGAGTTGTAATGAACATAACATCTGCTAGCTTATCCTGAGCAATTAGTTCTTCTGCACTGTAAAAGCATGCCTTTTTCGGAATGTTATATTCCTTTGCCACATCTTCTACCTTTGCGGGATCAATGTCTGCAATAGCTACAATTTCAATTTTCTCTGGGAACAATTTAGCAGTTAATGCATAGGTGTCTTTTCCTCTACTACCAAGTCCAGCTAATGCTACCTTTAATTTTTTACTCATTCTATTTCCCCCTATTTACTTCTATTTACTTCTATTTTTTCATTCCTATCTTTAAAAGGTATTTCTATGTGCATAGAGAATACCTTTCTAAAGTTTCCATACTGTTACATATATTATATATGTTTTTTAAAATTTTCGCTTTTACAATCATCCAGAATAATTGTCATATCATCCAAAATTTCTATATAATAAATTGTATTCTTTTGTTATATTTGCTAAAATAAATTGATAATAGTGCATAAGGAAGGAGCTTACTGTAT
>DAMAVY010000458.1:0-2748 GCA_032077725.1 Clostridium sp.
AAACTATAAGGGTATAAATAAGGAATACATTATTATTACTTACTTTAACAAAAAGCTTGCTAATCTCATCTACAACGCCAGCTTCAGTTATACCTCCCACTACAATAAAGAGTCCAGCTAAAAGTAGAATAGTAAAATAATCTATCTCTCCTAATGCATTTGAGAAAACTTGAATATCCCCAGTTTTTAAGTAGCTTCTTATTAAGCCAATAATAAACAATGAAACGCAGATAATTCCATTAATTGTTCTTGGTGTATTTGGAACAAATGAAGCAATTATTAGTAGTATTACCATTCCAACAAGTAGAAATGATGGAAAATAATCTTCAACAATAGCTCGTTCCATTGGGTTTACCGGTTGATTATCTTTTCTAAATATGTACATTAGAACTAGAGTTGATGCTAATGCACCAGCTTGTACAACCCAAAATATTCCGATGTTTCCTTTGAAAAAGAAGAAATCTAAGAAATTAAGATTTGCATATCCACCGAGAAGAATGGAAGTAGTATCACCTACTAGAGTGGCAGCACCCTGAAGATTTGACGCAACTGCGATGGCAATTATACTTGGTACTGGAGAAATTTTAAGCTTTTTAGCTATTGTTAAGGCTACGGGAGCAACCATTAAAACTGTTGCTACGTTGTCTACAAAAGCAGAAATAATGCCTGCAAATAGTGACAGTGCTATTATCGCCCATTTAATGTTAGGGGTTTTTTCAATAATAAGGTCTGCAAGTAATGAAGGCATTTTTGATTCAATGAATAGGAATACGATTCCCATGGTACCTGCAATCATTAAAATAACATTCCAGTCAATGGTGGTAAATACTTTACTAATAGGTAAAATTCCTAGAATTACAAATATTGTTGCAGATCCTAGGGCTATATATGCTCTTATTTTAGGAAAAATTAGTAGAAGTGCATAGGTTAGTATAAAAAGAATAATTGCTACGATTTTCATTAATAGGTCTCCTTTGAATAAAAAAATTATCTATTTGTATAGCCTAATACTATACATTATATAGATAATATTATCACTAATGGTCATATATTACAAATAATTGTCATATAACTTTGACCATTAATATTTATTCATAAAGAGTATCTCAATTAAATAAGGACAAAGAGAAAATACCAGCTGTAACTGGTGGCACTATTACTCCCCAAATTTTTTCCTGTATCCACATTTTCTACAAAATTCCTCAACGGCATATCTTCTTGAAAACCCATCATAAATGTTATTTGCTCGTTCACTTTCTACTATTTCAGAAAAATGAGTTTCTTTTATATTTCCTAGATTAATTACTCCTTCACCATCAAGGCAGCAAGGAACCACAGTTCCGTCTACTAGTATAGCTATTTGATTTCTAAGTCCATAGCAAAATCCAATGCCATCATCTTCATCTTCTTTTAAGTCTGGCCATTTAAATTCATGATCCTGATTTAAATATATTTTGTCAGCAATTTTGATTCCTCTACCTGGGGTGATCTTTTCTTGAATCTTGTAGGGTAGATCAAATTCTTTTTCAATTGTTTCCAGCATCTCATGGTTTCTTTTATTTTCTAAATTCACCAAGTTATCTTGTTCTAAATTCCATAGTCTTAAAGAAATAATAATACCTGGATTATTTCTGACTTCTTTTACAAATGAAAGAATATTACTTAAATATTCTTCTTTATGATCATATCCTACATTTCCAGACAAACTATGTAGGGAAAAGTTAATTTGTCTTAAGGCTGGCTTCTTCATTAACTTATCTTTAGCTTTATTTATAAGGGTTCCGTTTGTTGTTATATTAACCTTAAAGCCTTTTTCATGACTTAAGTCCAAAAACTTATCAATTTCAGGATGTAGAAGGGGTTCACCTTTCACATGAAAATATATGTAATCAGTATGTGGTTTTATTTGGTCTAATATATTGCTAAAGGTTTCTATTTTCATGAATTCAGGTTGCCTTCTTGTTTGTGGGCAAAAACTACAAGTAAGGTTACACACATTTGTAATTTCAATATAAAACTTCTTGAATTTTTTCATTAATATACCTCTTATCTATAATTGTTGCTATTATTATAACATATTCATATTTTTCAAGCATTACTGTATTTATACCCTTCAATTTTCAAAGGGGTAACATATTGTATTTTATTAAGTAATTAAGTATAATAATGGTATAGTATGAAGAAATTAGAGGTGAATAAAAATTATGGAAAATAAAAATCTCTGGAGTAAAGACTTTACATTAATTACAGCTAGTACAGTAATTTCAGCAATAGGTGGGGAGGCAATTAATTTACCACTCAGTTTAATGGTGTTCGACCAAACTAAATCCACTTTTTTAGCAGCAGTGCTTTTGATTATGGGAATGTTACCAGACGTGATATTACCAATTTTTATTGCACCTTTTGTTGATAACTTTTCTAAAAAGAAACTTGTTGTAGGTCTTAATTCTTTAACTGTGATAATCTATATAACTTTTGCAGTAATTCTTAATTTTACTGGGTTTGATTATAGCTTATATTTGATTTTCAGCTTTTTAATGGGTACAGTTAGCGTTGTTTATAGACTAGCTTATCAGGCTTGGTATCCTGATTTGATACCTATTGGTTTTGAGCAAAAGGGTTATGCTGTTTCTTCTACAATTTATCCAACAGTGATGATTGTTATGGCTCCAGTAGCAGCTTTTTTGTATCAGCACATAACCATGAGTATGATTTTTATTATTGTGGCAGCATTAACAGCACTTGCTG
>DAMAVY010000459.1:0-1105 GCA_032077725.1 Clostridium sp.
TTATTAGTGGAATGGCTTGTCTAGGATGCGCCGGAGAAATTAAGTATGCATTAGAAAAGAATCCCTCAATTTCTGTTAGGAAAGTAAATCTCGAAGAAGGTTTAGTAACTATTGCAACAAAGACAGATTTATCAATTAGCGTTATTAATCAATTGTTGAAAAATACGAATTATAAGGCATTATAAGTTTGGTGAATCATCACATTAAATATGTGAATTCTTATGGTAAGAAAGTTCCTCTATATTCTACTTTTTTCAAATTGAGATATATAGAAAAACCAGTTTTTTAAATTTATTCACTGCTTTTTGTGCATAAGTATATGTTGAATCCAATGGACGGATTTCTGAGAGGCATTTCATGTTTTTTTGAACTCAAAAATCCTTTGGAATCCCAATGTAGGTTTTTGGTATTAGTTGAAATGGATTTTCACTTGGTAGTAGAGGAGGGTAGAGAGGATTGTGAAATTCTTATGTAGAACAATTATTTATTTGAATAGGAGGAAGAACTATCCAAAATAGCAGTTCTAAACTTATATTTCATATTAGGATGCTTATCGAATATCATCATAGCACTTCTACCTGTTAGGATATTCATGAAACTCGAAACCTATGTTTTGGGCGCGATACTTAGCGATATATGTACATGATATGCAATCATACACTAAACAAATCAATCTGTATCTATCCTATATTTAAAAGCTCTAAAACAAACTCTATACATGGTTTCTCCATAAATTTTCCTTATGATACTTGTAAGACAATTCTTAAAAGATTGATTAGATTAGTAAATCCAATATAGGCGACTTTTTTAAGAAAGAAGGAATTTTATGATGAAATATTTGCAAATAGTGGTTATTGACGGAATGAATTGCTCAAGGTGTGCATCAAAAGTAAGAAATGCTTTGGAAGCAGAGCCAACAGTCAGTGTAAAAATAGTTGATTTGGCTAGAGGTACAGTTACTTTCGATGCTGATTCAAAATTAACTTTAACATTCTTAAATCAACTACTAAAAAATACAAAGTATACTGTAACTAGGGACATATCTATATAAGTATAAGTATATGTGGGGTAATCAACACAAAATCTCCACATATTTTTTTTATGG
>DAMAVY010000459.1:1115-2741 GCA_032077725.1 Clostridium sp.
TATGGTAACTACATAATAGATATGGGAGATGATGGGTTGAAGAATAATAAATATATTTGGTTAGCAGCAACAATATCAATGTTGACCCTAGGCGGTGTTTTCATATTGATTCAACAGCAGAACAAGGAGGAGCATGCTGAAGTTGTCTTTCAAGAAGAACAACGACAAATCTCAAGTAGAATGTCCAATATGATGGGGGATAATCAAGAAGCTGATTTGAAGGTAGTACACCAAACGGAGAGACAACTATTGATTCCCCCTGTTCTTAAACCATCTTCAAAAAGCAAAGAAAATGTGATATATGATATAGTTGCTCAAAACGGAGAAGTTCAAATAATGGATGGAGAAAAAACTGAAACATTAGGCTATAACGGGGATTTTTTAGGACCAGTTATTAGACTGAAAAAAGGTCAAAAAGTTACTATCAATACAAACAATAATCTTGATGCTAGCACATCTTTTCATTGGCACGGTTTGAAAGTAGCTTCTGATGCAGATGGAGGTCCACATCAGATTATAGAAGCAGGACAGAAAAAAAGTGTAACATTCGAGGTTGATCAAGAAGCTTCTACACTCTGGTTTCATCCCCATCCGGAAGGAGAAACAGCATCTCAAGTTTATAAGGGTTTAGCAGGTTTGATGTATATTGATGATGACAACTCAAAATCATTAGATTTACCTTCCAAATATGGTGTCGACGACATTCCCTTGATTGTGCAAGATAAATCTTTCAGCTCCACTAATCAAATTAACTATGAAAATGATTTTAACTCTGATGGAACAAAAGGGGAGACGTTGCTTACTAATGGCACTATCAATCCATATATTGAGATAAAAAACCGATGGATGAGGTATAGAATTGTTAATGGATCTAATTCAAGAAACTTCACTTTTACTTTGGATAAAGATGAATCATTCTACCAAATTGCTACAGATGGTGGTTTTCTGAATACTTCTGTTAAACTTAGTAAACTACTTTTAGCCCCCGGGGAAAGGGCAGAAATATTAGTGGATACTCAGAATTATAAAAAAGGTGAGGTAATTCATTTACTAGCAAATAATTTGGTTGCCTTGACAATGAGAATTGAGAATACGATAGAAAACAAAGAGTTTACTCCCTCTGATAGTCTAAATACTATTAGTACTTTAGATGAAAAGAAATTGGAAGATTTAGCAAGACAAAGTATTAATTTAAGAGGAATGTCTCACATGGTAAACATCAACAATAAGCAATTTGATATGGAAAGAATAGATTTATATAAAAAATTAGGTACTCAAGAGATTTGGGAAGTTAACAATATTAGTAGTATGATGGGAGGCATGATTCATCCGTTCCATATCCATGGTGTTCAGTTTCAAATTTTATCTAGAGACGGAAATCAGCCCGCACTAAACGAGCAGGGATGGAAAGATACTGTGCTGGTAAATCCGGATGAAACAGTAGAACTTCTTGTGAAATTCGACCATAAGGGTATTTTCATGTATCATTGTCATATATTAGAACATGAAGAGTATGGCATGATGGGACAAATGGAAATTAAATAGAAAATAATTTAAGAAGGATGATTGTCTATGAAAATTCTTATTGTGGACGATGAAGAAAAAATTTTGGAAATTATTGATGCC
>DAMAVY010000460.1:0-2736 GCA_032077725.1 Clostridium sp.
TAGCTACTTCTGCTGAATTATCACTTTCAATTTCTTCAGAGTCAACACCTTTAGACACTGAATCTAGCCCTCCTAAAGTTTTAATTTCTGCAAGATTACCTCTTATAACTGAAAAATTTATTTCTTTAATTAAGTTTAATGCTACTTCTTTTCTATAAGGAGTTGCCCCGATACCTACAGGATCCAGAATCACTGGTATTCCAAGACTATTTGCTTTTTTACCTGCAGCTATCATAGATTTTACAGTAGTGCTATTTAAAGTTCCAATATTTATTACAAGAGCAGAAGCTATAGACACCATGTCTTCCACTTCCTCAATAGCATCCGCCATTACAGGGGAACCGCCTAGAGCAAGGACGATATTTGCACAATCATTTACTGTAACATAGTTTGTGATATGGTGAATTAATGGTTTCTTTTCTTTTACAAGGGTTAAAAGTTCACTTATTTTTTTATTAATTTCCATTTGTTTAGATACCTCCAACTAATAATATATAATAAGGATGTTATAATCATACTCGGAACAGTTGCGCCCAGTACAAAATCAAATTTTAAAAATACGTAATACATCACAACGCCTATTAGCCATATAAAAGTAGCACCAATGTTTAGCATTAGATTAGAATCAATCTTTGTTTGCTTCTTAATAATAAAGTAGTCTGTTAAAAGCACTGCAAAAAGTGGTGCGAATACAGAGCCAATAGCATATAAAAAGTTTTGATAATTTTCTATAGGGAATATTATAGCTAGTGCTGTACCGAGAACAGTCATTACCATTACTACTGTTTTTTCCTTTAGCTTAGGAGCTATATTTAAAAACGTTACACCAGCTGAATATGCGTCTAAGAAAGTGGTAGTTACAGTAGAAAGGACAACAATACCAAAGGCTGTAATTCCAAGATTGGCAGCGAGCATTATAGCTGACGGATCAGGATTATTTGAAACGATTGCAGCTCCAAGGCCAATTATGAACATCCAACAGCTACCGAAGAAATATCCTACAAAGCTACCAAAGATTCCTTCTTTTTCACTTCTTGCAAACCTTGTATAATCAGCAATAAGAGGAAGCCAAGATAAAGGCATTACTACAGAAAGCTCAAGACCACCACCAAAGGATAAGCCACTTACAGTAGGAGTTCTTAATAGATTATCACTTCTAAAGATAACCCATCCTAGAACAAGGGTTAGAAGAAAAAGTAGTATTACAGCAATACTGTTAAGCCTTTTAAATCCTTTTATTCCAAAGGCTAACCAAGCTACGATTAAAACGCCAATAAGTAAAACCCAAAGAGTTGGATTATCCATGGACCAAAGTTTAATACTTATTTGGTTTAAGGAAGTAGATGCAGCTTTAATCATTACTGCTGTCCAACCTAAAAGCTGAAGCACATTTAATATGGAAAAAAGGTAAGTTCCATAGGATCCAAAGGATATCCTTGTAGAGGTCATAGATGGAACTTTTTCACGAGTACCGATGATTCCGCCTGAAACCAATAAAATTGTCCCTATTAAATGTCCTAGTATTATAGAAATAACTCCTTTTTTAAAACCAAGAGAAGCTATATATCCTCCAGATAAAATTTCTGCTATAGAAATAGCAGCACCACACCATAAAAAGGTGAAGTCCCAAAAGGTTAATTTTTTACTTTGGTTATTCATATTTCATACCTGCCTTTTTGTATAGTGAGTAAAAGTGATTTGTAGGACCTACTCCTTTTCCTATATCTAAGGAATGCTCTATTGCTATGTTTATGTAATCTTTAGATATTTTTATACTTTGAGAAGGGGTATAACCAAGAGCTAAGTTGGCTGCTATAGCTGAAGATAAGGTACAGCCTGTGCCGTGGGTGTTTTTAGTATTAATCCTCTCACCTTCAAAGTAGGTTATGTCTTTACCATCAAAGAGAACATCTATAGCTTTATCTTCCATATGTCCACCTTTAACAAGGACATACTTAGGTCCTAGAGCTTGGATATCCTTTGCAGCAGAGGCCATATCCTCCAAAGTTTTAATTTCAATATTTTTTGATAGCTTTTCACTAAGGATAGCTTCTGCTTCAGGAATATTCGGTGTTAATAAATCTGCTAGTGGTAATAAAAGCTCAATTAACGCCTTCTTAGCTTCTGGTTGTAAAAGGGAATAACCACTTTTGGATATCATCACAGGATCTATTACTACATTTTTTGGAGAATACTCTCTTAGTTTTTTGCTAATGATTTCAATAGAAGGTATTTGAGAAACCATTCCTATTTTTATTGCATCCACTTCAATATCTGTGAAAATGGAATCTATTTGATTTCCTATCATTTCAGGAGAAATGTCCTCCACGTAAGAAACCTCTTGTGTATTTTGGGCTGTTATAGCAGTGATAACACTCATTCCAAAGACTCCTTGAGCGCTAAAACTCTTTAAATCTGCCTGTATTCCGGCCCCTCCACTGCAATCAGAGCCTGCGATAGTTAAAACTTTTTTCATAAAACTTACCACCTTTCTTATTTTCAATGACTATTTTCCTTAATATTCTCATTTTTAAAAGTGAGATAAGGACACTGATGTTTCCAGATAATAGTTTCACTAAAGGCTTTTGTTTACGGAACTTTCATTAAAAAAACAAAAAAACGCAAGTCATAAGACCTGCGTTTCTACACATTAACATAATAACATAAACAACTTCCTACGCTAGCATTACCCAGATCAGGTTAAGGGTCAAAGAATCAATTTTCTTAATCTCAGCC
>DAMAVY010000461.1:0-2722 GCA_032077725.1 Clostridium sp.
TCTTTCTACGATCTACTCTTTTAAATATAAGTTCTACACCTTTTACTACTATCCACCCCATACCAAATCCTAGTCCAGTGGAAAGCACTAATCCATATATTACTTTTATCCATTCTGCTCCATTAATACCACCTAAGCCGCCTTGAAGAGCAATGGCTGCTCCAGATAATCCAGCAATTAAAGCATGACTTTCACTGGTAGGAATTCCAAAATACCATGCTGCTGTTGCCCAAACCACAATTGCAAATAATGCAGCGCAGAGTGCAACTAATGCATCACCAGAATTTCCTCCAAAGTCCACCATATTATATATAGTTTGTGCCACAGTTGAATTTACCATTGTCATTACGAGGACACCCAAGAAATTAAAGACTGCTGCCATAAGAATAGCATTACGAGCACTCATAGCACGAGTTGAAACACAGGTTGCAATTGCATTAGGTGCATCTGTCCATCCATTTACTAAAATTACACCCAAAGTTAGAATTACTGTTATCAATAGCGCCGGATTGGAAACTATTTGACTTAAAAATTCAGAGATAGAAATTGTCATGAAATATCTCCTTTCACTCATTAATAATAATTTAACAAATTAGTTCATGTTTAATTTACACATTTATAGCGAAAATAAATTTGCTATTTTCGCATCAGATTAACACTAACACTTTTATTGCGTTTTTACAATAATATTGTTTCACTTTTATGCAATGTTAAAAAAAATTAACATTAGCCGATGTTATGTTAAGAAAACTTAACATAACATCGGCTAATGCTCTTTTAGTACCACATTACCATTGGATTAACGTGTGTTTTTATTCTTCCTAAAATAATTACTTTTATGAGTTTTCTTTGGAGCTCCTGTCATAGTAACATCTTTGGTTTTTACTACAGTTGAAGATCCATTCTTTCTAGCGTTGTTATTTTTCCCTACACCAGAATTACTTATACCTGTAGTCGAATTATTCATAACAAAAGGATGATCTTCAATCACTGGTATTGATTTTAATATAGTTTTTTCAATAACTCTTAAGTCATTTCTCTCTTCTCCATCACAAAATGTAATTGCAATTCCTTCTTCTCCTGCCCTTCCAGTACGTCCTATTCTATGAACGTAAGTTTCTGGTACATCTGGTAAGTCGAAATTTATTACATGAGATAATTTATCTACGTCAATACCCCTTGCGGCTATGTCCGTTGCTACTAAAACTCTAATTTTCTTTTCCTTAAAATTGCTTAATGCAAGTTGTCTTGCATTCTGAGATTTATTTCCATGAATGGCTTGAGCTTGTATTCCAGCTTTATTAAGGTCTTCTGTAATTTTATTCGCACCATGCTTTGTTCTAGAAAACACAAGAACAGATTCAATAGACTTATCCTTCAATAAATGAATAAGCAAAGATTTCTTGTTTCTTTTTTCAACGAAATACACTTCTTGCTTAATAGTATCAATAGTAGATGCAGCAGGGGTAATTTCTACTTTTACTGGTTTTGTAAGAATAGAATTTTTTAACTTTAAAATTTCCTTAGGCATTGTAGCAGAGAATAACATTGTCTGTCTAACCTTTGGAAGTTTTGCTATTATTCTTTTTACATCACGTTCCATCCCCATATCAAGCATTCTGTCTCCCTCATCAAGGACAAAAAACTTTATATGATCTAGATTTATGTATTTTTGTTCCATTAAATCTAGTAATCTTCCCGGTGTTGCTATTAGAATATCTACTCCAGACTTTAATGTTTCTGTTTGAGGGTTTTGAGAAACCCCACCAAAAATAACAGTATTCTTTAATCCTGTGTATTTTCCATAGGCGGTAAAATTTTCTCCAATTTGGATAGCTAATTCTCTAGTTGGTGCCAATACTAAAGCTTTGATAGTTCTAGGTCCCTTTGGATTTTTTTGTTTATTATAAAGAAGCTGCAATATTGGTATGGCAAAGGCTGCTGTTTTTCCCGTACCTGTCTGTGCACATCCTTCCAAATCATTTCCTTCAAGTAAAGCTGGAATAGCTTTTTCTTGTATAGGGCTAGGTTTTACATAACCCTGGTTTTTTAAAGCCTTCAAAATAGGCTCAATAATATTTAAATTTTCAAATAACATATTTTCTCCTTTATTAGTAAATGTAAATTTAGTGATTAAGCTGAAAAGTTTCACTTAGCAGCGTATCAAGTATTAAAAAAATGTATATAAAAGCTAAAAACCCCTTGAATAGCATAACTATTCAAGGGGTAAAATACTCATTAATTAAATAATAGTAATATTTTCAGCTTGAGGTCCTTTTGCTCCTTTAGCTACGTCGAAAGAAACTTTTTGACCTTCTTCAAGTGATTTGTATCCTTCAGAGTTTATTTGAGAAAAATGTGCGAATACATCATTTCCGTCTTCTCCTGTAATAAATCCAAATCCTTTTTGTCCATTAAACCATTTTACTGTACCATTCATAAATGCGTACCTCCGAAATTTTATTATTCTTAAATTCTTTGTAATAACTCACTAACAAAATCTCGATATAACATACTATATTTACTAAGTACTAATTGAAATATATTTGCTTTTATTATTTACTATTAATTTAAGTTCTCTTTGAGTATAGCACAGTATATTTTATAAAGCAACATATTTTTTAAATCTTTCCTTATTTTTTTTAAGAAACAATATATTTATATAAAATTTTACTCATTCTGTTAAATATAACTTTGTTTTCTTTGATTTTCCAACCCCCAT
>DAMAVY010000462.1:0-2721 GCA_032077725.1 Clostridium sp.
CAAAGCTATATGCATCCTTCATTATAAATTCTCTTGATCTCATAACTCCAAATCTTGGTCTTCTTTCATCCCTATACTTTGTTTGTATTTGATAAAGGTTTAAAGGTAATTGCTTATATGATTTTATCTCATTTCTCGCAAGATCCGTAAATATCTCCTCGTGAGTTGGTCCAAGACAAAAGTCCCTTCCATTTCTGTCTTTTAATCTAAACATCTCTGGTCCATAGGCATCCCATCTTCCAGACTCTTGCCATAAGTCTGCTGGTATTAGCGCAGAAGCTAAAAATTCTTGTGCACCTGCCTTATCCATTTCTTCTCTTACTACATTTTCTACATTTTTTAGCACTCTAACCCCTGTTGGCATAAATGTATAAACCCCTGCAACTAACTTTCTTATCATCCCAGCTCTTAGCATAAGCTGATGACTTACAATTTCAGCTTCTCCTGGTACTTCTCTTAATGTACTAATTAACATATTTGATAATTTCATGTTTTTACTCACCTCATAATTATTTTTATAGTAATATTTCTTCTCGTGAAATATACTAGAAAATCCATAGAAAAATTGTTTCTCAAAGAAAAAAAATAGAACCCACCCTAATTAGGGCGAATTCTATCGCGGTACCACCTAAAATTTGTACTTAATTGTATAACGGCATATGCCGGTAGTAAAACTACTGCTTAGAAGTAGGTTCAAAACTTATGAAAATCTCTCAGCTCAAAAATCTTCTCTCTGTGGTTATGTTTTTACTAGTCTTCTTCATCACATTTTATTATTAAATTGTTATAAACTTACTCCACCTAAAGGTGAATGCAGCTTTACGCTTATTCAGCCTATAAATGTTATTTTTTCATATTTATCTGGTTAAGTCTTAATCAATACTCTATTTACTACTTAAAATATTTTCTCCAATTATCATATCTTCCGGTGTTGTAATCTTTATATTTGAATAACTACCTTCATATAGATAAACTTTATTATGAAATTTCTCAACAACCATAGTGTCGTCAGTAACTAGTTCACTATCATCCTTCAGCATTTCATGACAATCCATTATTAATTTATAATCGAAACACTGGGGAGTCTGAACTATAAATGTATCATCTCTATTTATAGTTTTTCTAGAAAATCCGTAAATATCTCTTATCTTAATTGTATCTTTGGATTTCACTCCACAGGCACAAGCTCCATATTTCTTAGCATTTTTAATGCCCTCATTTATTATTTTTTCTGTAACAAATGGTCTAGCACCATCGTGAATTAATACTATATCACAGGATTTAATTGCTTGCAATCCATTATAAACAGAATCTTGTCTTTCTTTACCACCTGTTACTATGCCTCTTACTTTTTCAAAGCCATACTTTTCAACTACATTATATTTACAATATTCAACGTCGCTTTCAGCACAAACAACAAATATATCATCTACATTAATATTATCTGAGAAGGCTTTTATGGTGTGATATAATACTGGTTTCCCTTGTAAGGTTAAGAATTGTTTATTAATCTTTGCTCCCATTCTCTTTCCTTGACCTGCTGCCAATATAATTGCTGTATTTCTTTCCATAATTCCTCCACTAAATAATACTTACTTTAACAAAATTGCATTCCAATAATTATATTTTTTATATAAAGCTTTTTGTTTGTAATAATTTCCTGGGTACATTCCCATAATATTTTCTCTACAATTCTGCAGGTTTAGCGAAAATCATTCTTCCTGCAGCAGTTTGAAGTACAGATGTAACTACTACTATAATACTTTCACCTATGTACTTTCTTCCTTCTTCTATTACAATCATAGTACCATCATCAAGATATCCAACACCTTGACCTGATTCTTTACCATCCTTAATTACTTGAGTTTTCATTACTTCACCTGGTAATAAAACCGGCTTCACTGCATTTGCTAGCTCGTTTATATTAAGTACCGGTACTCCTTGTAATTCTGCTACCTTATTTAAATTATAGTCATTTGTGATAACTTTTCCATTCAAAGTTTTTGCAAGTTTCAGTAATTTAATATCAACTTCCTTAACATCTTTAAAGTCACCTTCCCATATTTCTACTTTAATACTTAATTCCTTCTGTATTTTATTAAGTATATCAAGTCCTCTTCTACCCTTAGTTCTCTTCAAAGAGTCAGATGAATCTGCAATATGTCTTAACTCATCTAGTACAAATGTTGGTATTATTAAGGTACTCTCAACGAAACCACTTTGACATATATCAAATATTCTTCCATCAATTATAACTGATGTGTCTAATACTTTAGGACATCCTCTTTCACTGCTATTATTATTTTTACCTTTACCATCTTTATTAGCATTAGATTTTTTAATATTTATAAAACCATGTATAATTTCATCTTTTTTTCTTACACATATATCTGCAAACAACACAGTAATTATTATAGTTAAAATAATCGATATTATATTTATTATTACAGACTCTACTTTAATTAAAGACGATAATAATACAGAAATAACAAGTCCTATTAATGCTCCTACCCCTGCAAATCCAATGTCTATTATAGGGATTTTCTGCGCGGATCCTTCTAAATATTCCATAGCCTTAACAATACCAAGATTAAAAAATGGTGAAACAAAATAAAATATAAGTGCGATAAAAATAATACATAATATAACAAATAATATTGAAATAACTGTAGTATTATTTATACCTAAATTTTGCAAAAAATTGGTAGTAGTTATCATTCT
>DAMAVY010000463.1:0-2713 GCA_032077725.1 Clostridium sp.
TCGTTCTTAAAAAGGGATCAGATAAGACGTACAATGCAATAGATTTCCTAGAGGATTTTAAGAAAAATAGAAATGGTACGAACTTAGGCACCGATATTTGTGTTATAGGTGGCGGAGATGTAGCTATGGATGCAGCACGTGCCGCTAAGAGAGTTCCATTAGTTAATAGTGTATCAATCATATATAGAAGAACAGTGAATTTTATGCCAGCTAGTGCAGAAGAAATCAAACTGGCTCTTGAAGAGGGAATTCATTTTAAGGAGCTATTAGCACCAGTTGAGTTTAAAGATAAAATACTTCTATGTGAAGAAATGATTTTAGGTGAAAGAGATAGCACTGGGAGAAGAAAACCAGTTTCCACCGGAGAAGTTAGAAAAATCCCTGCTAGTTCGGTGATAGCAGCTGTTGGAGAAAGGGTAGATAGTGAGTTTTTTGAAAGTCTTGGAATAGAAGTAGATCAAAGGGGTTTACCAAAAGTTAATAGTGAGTGTGAGACAAGTGTACCTAAGGTATATGTGGCTGGAGATGCTAAAAATGGTCCAGGAACTATTGTGGAAGCTTTGTCTCATGGAAAAATAATAGCAGTGGATATACTAAGAAAAGAAAATATGAAGTGTGATTTAAATCCCATGGAAGAATCATCATGGATGAAGGATACTAATACTCTTTATGAAAGAAAGGGTATATTAATGGAACCAATTCATACTAAAGATGAGGCTATTAGATGTCTTAAATGCAACAATATTTGTGAATTATGTGTAGATGTATGTCCTAACAGAGCCAATGTAGTTATAGAGGTAGAAGATAGCATTTTAAATAAGCACCAAGTTATTCATGTAGATGGAATGTGTAATGAATGTGGTAATTGTGGGGTGTTCTGTCCATACAAAGGTAATCCATACAAGGATAAATTAACTATATTTTGGAGTGAGAAGGATTTAAATGATAGCAGCAACCCAGGATTCTATGTAGAGGACTTAACTGAAGGTAGATGTGTTGTGCGAAATGAGGAAGGAATAATCTTAAATTACAATTTATATTCTAAAAATAAATCTTACAATAAAAAAGAAATTTCTAAAGAAATGAAGGCTATGATAGAGGTTTGTTTAAAAGACTATAAATATTTACTTGGGGGTATATAAGAATGTTACTTGTGGGTAATGGAAAAGTTATAACAAGAGATGATTTAAACCCAATTATAGAAAATGGGTGCATAGTAATTGAAGGAAAGAAGATTCTTGAAGTCGGGTCTACAGAGGGATTAAGAAAAGAACACTATGGAGAGAGATTTATTGATGCAAAAGGTAAGTTAATAATGCCAGGATTTATTAATACTCATATGCATTACTATAGTACCTTTGCTAGAGGAATAGCAAATGATAGTCCACCAGCTAAAAATTTTTTAGACATATTAACTGGCTTATGGTGGAGATTAGATAAAAAATTGACACTTGAGGATGTATATTATAGTGCAATGGTTCCAATGATAGATGAAATTAAAAATGGAGTAACTACATCCTTTGATCATCATGCAAGTCCATATGCTACAAAAGGAAGTTTGTTTACTATAGCAGATGCAGCTAAAGAAATTGGAATAAGAAGTAATCTTTCCTACGAGACTTCTGATAGAGACGGAGAAGAAATAGTAAAACAGGGTATTGAGGAAAACGTAGAATTTATAAGATATTGTAACAAGAAAAATGACGATATGATAAAAGGATTATTTGGACTTCATGCATCCATGACTATTAGCGATGGTACACTTGATAAATGTTTATCGGAAATTGAGGGCCTTAATACAGGCTTTCATGTTCATTGTGCTGAGGGCATTGAAGACACAGAAGATGCAAAGAAGAAATATGGAGTTGGGGTTATAGAAAGGTGGTATAAAAGAGGAGTTCTCTCAGATAAAACCATAGCAGTTCACTGTGTACATGTGAGTGAAGATGAAATGGATATGCTAAAAGAGAAGAATACTATGGTAGTTAACAATCCCCAGTCTAATATGGGGAATGGGGTTGGTGCATCACCAGTTCTTAAAATGGCGAAAAGAGATATATGTTTAGGCCTTGGAACTGACGGATACACTTCAGACATTATTGAATCATATAAAACAGGAAATATTATTCAAAGACATGAAGCTAGGGATTCTACAGTAGCATGGGGAGAATTTTCAAAGATGCTCTTCCAGGGAAATAGGGTTATTACTGAAAGATTTATTGATAATCCCATAGGAATGTTAAAAGAAGGAGTATTGGCAGATGTCATTGTAGTAGATTATAAACCACCAACACCAATTAATATAAATAATATTGATAGCCATATTCTATTTGGAATTAGTGGAAGGCAAGTTGAAACCACCATAGTTAATGGGGTAGTTATCATGGAAAATAGAATTCTTGTAAATCTTGATGAAGAAAAAATCATGGCTAAAAGTAGAGAATTAGCAACTGGAGTCTGGAAAAGATTTTAATACAAAAAGGTAGAGGATGTGGGTATGAGGGTGGAACTTTCTAAGATTTTTAATATTAATATTCATGACATAGTGTCTATTGTAGGAGCTGGAGGAAAGACTACTCTTATGTTCAATTTAACAAAAGAATTATCTGGTAAAGGGAGAGTCTTAGTAACTACAACCACAAAGATATACCTGCCTGAAAGATCTCAATATGATGATTTAATTTTAAACAAAGGCTTATATAGATATGGTAGT
>DAMAVY010000464.1:0-2705 GCA_032077725.1 Clostridium sp.
CTTTAAGTCAAGATGTTGATCTTGCCATAGGTTACACCTACAAATTACTCCCTCATATGGAAAATATTTTATGTTTTATATTATTAATTATAAGCCATGTATAATTAAAGTACAAGAAAAATTTATTGAAAAATTAATGAATTTATTGATTATATTTTGGCCATTAACATTGAGCTGAAACTGAATATTAATGTTTAAATAGAATCCAATAGTTAGGCCAAATATTAAAGGTTAGATTTAATCTAAAAAATCACACTAAATAAATTAGGCACTAATCCATAAAACAGAATACCAAGAATAGCAGCTATGACAATAATTAATATAGGATGGATTTTTGTCTTGTAGAGTAAAAAACCTATAATAGCTGCTATTATTATACTATTTAAATCTCTGTAAGACTCAATACCAAGGGTTATAAATACAGAAATTATTAGTCCAATAAGGGCAGGCCTCATGCCTTTAAGAGCATGGGATAATATTTTAGAGTTTTTAAATTTATTAAAAAAATAATTTGCAAAGGATATAAGGATAAATGAAGTAGTGACAACCCCTAGGGTAGCTAAAGTGCTTCCTAAAAAACCGCCAACTTTGTAGCCTACAAAGGTTGCTGAGTTTATAGCAACTGGTCCAGGAGTCATTTGTGATATGCCAACTATATCCATAAATTCTGTCTGAGTAAGCCAATGATTTTTGGCGACAATCTCATTTTGAATTAGGGGAATCATTGCATATCCACCACCGAAACCAAAGGTCCCAATTTTAAGAAAGGCTAAATAAAGCTTTAATAATAACATCTATTTTCCCTCCTTAGCGCCAGTAGAAGAATCATTTCTATTAATATAAATGCCATATAATGCTGCAATAACAATCAAGTAAACTGGGTTGACATTCATAAATACACTAAGAACTACTGTAATTATTACTATGATTATGTTAGTAACTGTTTTATCAAGAACCTTTGCTAAACTATTTACACCTACAAGAATTAAAAGTGGAACAGCAGCGTTGATTCCTTTAAAAATAAGGTTAATTATGTACATATCTCTAAACTTACTAAAGGCCATGGCAATAATTAATATAATAATGAAAGAGGGAAGTGCTACTCCTAAAAGTCCAAGGATTGCACCTAGAACTCCACTGATTTTGTATCCAATGAAGGTACAAGTATTTATTGCTAGTGCACCAGGAAAGCTTTGAGATATAGCTATTATATCTACGAATTCATCCTTATCTATCCAATTATTTTTATCAACTACTTCTCTTTCAATAAGGGGAATCATAGCATATCCGCCTCCAAAGGTGAATGCACCTATTTTAAAAAATGTTATAAACATATCAAATAAATTTTTCATAACTACCTCCTAGTATAGTTGAGAGTTGAGAGTTTATTCAATGGACAATTGACAATGGACAATGGACAATGGACAATTTATTCAAGTGAGAATTGAGAGTTGAGAGTTTTTTCAATTGACAATTGACAATTGACATTTGACAATTGAGAGTTGAGAGTTTCTTCAATTGACAATTTGTTTAATTTTGCATAATGTAAATTTTCAGGCCTGTTGAAAATCCTAATCATTCTCAATTAAATTACATCGTAATTAATATAATTATTGATTTAAATAGTAAAAACCTATAGTAAAATATCTTAAGCTTATTTATAATAGAGTTAAAGAACAGGGGGTGCTCAAATGGAAATATCCAAGGTTGGTAGAAATACTCCAGTATCAAGAGAAAGTAAGACTGTAACTAGCAAGCAAGACTTCTCTAAAAACTTTAATTTTGCCAGAGAGCAAAAATCAGAAGAAGAGCTAAAGAAAATGCTTAAGAATATAAAAACTAAGGGCAGTAGGCTTGTAATTTCAAAATGTTATGCTGATGTAAGAGTCTATAAGAGAGAAATAAAACAATATTTAGAGTCAGTACTTTCATTTATGTATTCAGTAAAGAAAGATATTAGCTTTTGGCAAACCCAATACTATGTCACAGTAGAAACTATAGACAATAAATTGGAAGAATTAACACAAATGCTTCTAAGTGAAGAAAGACAAAACTTAGATATAGCAAGTACAATAGATGAAATTTCAGGTCTTATAATAGACATTTACAAATAATAACACATATCTATATGCAAACTATTATTAAAATTGGACTTATAATATTATTATAAGTCCAATTTTTTTATTTAATTAGACATCAGGTTAAGTGAAGCTTTTCAGCTAGGCTGAATTTAGATTCACTTATATTCTAAATAAATCCATTATAGCTAGCATCTGATGGCATTCGAAGGTCTCCTCTAGGGGAAACGCTGATAGAACCAACCTTAGGACCATCAGGGAGAGCAGAACGTTTAAATTGCTGAGTAAAGAATCGGGTCATGAACTTATTAAGCCATTTTGCAATTTCTTCTTTTGAGTAAGAGTCTTTAAAAGCTACGTTAGCCAGGAACTCTATACGATTTTTAGAAGAACCATGCTTCATAAAGTGATATAAGAAGAAGTCATGTAGCTCATAAGGTCCTACTATGTCCTCAGTTTTCTGAGCAATATTGCCATCTTTATCTTTAGGAAGTAGTTCAGGACTTACAGGTGTATCTAGAATATCAAGAAGAATTCTACATACATCATCGGTGCTTTCATGATCAGCTACATAGTGAACTAAATACCTTACTAAAGTTTTTGGAATAGAACAGTTTACAGAATACA
>DAMAVY010000465.1:0-2705 GCA_032077725.1 Clostridium sp.
TAACAATGGACATAAAGAGGGCTGCTGGGTAGGAATCTGCGGTGAACTTGGTGCAGATACCACACTCACAGAAGAATTTTTAAAAATGGGATTGGATGAAGTATCGGTATCTCCAAACTTAGTTCTTTCCGTGAGAGATATAGTGAGAAATACAGATCTTAGTAAGGGTAAATAATAAAGATTTTTGATGAGATTAAGAGTAGATGAAATATTAAACAGCTATTCAACTATATTGAGACATACTAAAGTAGCACACCTTTTTAGGAGTGCTACTTTTATCTTATGAACATAAATTTATTCAGTGCTATGAGTGTGTTATTGAAAAACTGGAGGAGATATAGTGCTTACAGTTAAAATGTTTCTTTATTAGTTCAATTGAGACCAAAATATTTGTAAAGAAAACATTTACAAAGAAAAAAAATAATGCTATACTTAAGAAGACATAAGGAATACGTAGTCCAAATAGGAGAAATAATATGACTGAAAAAAAGAAATCTTTTAATAATACCAATGTAGTTAAAGTGGTTACATCAATTGATGTGGCTAAATTAGCTGGAGTTTCGCAATCATCAGTTTCGCGAGTTTTGAATGCCGATTCCAGTAGAGAAGTAAAAGATAAAACCAGAGAAAAGGTCTTAGCAGCAGCTAAAGAACTTGGTTATAAGCCTAATATTATAGCTAGAAGTATGATATCACGTAAGACTGATATCATAGGGGTTGTTATAGGTAATCCGGTAGGTCCTTTTTATTCCAAAATAATGATGAATTTAATGACTAAAATACAGGATCAAGGTAAGCAATGCTTGATGTTTACGGTAGAAGTAGGGGAGGATATAGATAAGATTCTTCAAAGGGTCCTTCAATATCAAGTTGATGGGATCATTATAACTGCAGCAGCATTATCTCCTGAAATGGCTAATCTTTGCATCCAAAATGAAACCCCAATAGTTCTCTTTAACAGGTTTGTGGCAGACCTAAATATAAGCTCTGTATATTGTGATAATATTGAAGCAGGAAGAATAGTAGCTAAATTCCTTTGGGAAAAAGGTTATAAAAATATTGCTTATATAGGCTACGAAAAGGATGCAGCATCTGAAATGGAGAGAAAGATTGGATTTTATGGAAAACTTAGAGAATATGGAATTTATAATGTACCGGGAGAGCGAGCTGATTATACCTATGAATCTGGCTATAAGGCTGCAATTAGATTGCTTAAACAGGATAACCTACCTGAAGCAATATTTTGTTCAAGTGATCTTATTGCCATGGGGGCAATGGATGCAGCACGATTTGAAATGGGTTTGAAAGTTCCTGGAGATGTGTCAATTATAGGTTTTGACAATATTCCTATGGCCGCATGGCCATCCTATAATTTAACAACAGTTCATCAGCCGGTTGAGGAATTAGGGGATGAAACCTTGGATATTTTATCTGAGCTTATTGAAAATCCAGGAAAAGCACCAATTACAAAAATGCTTAGAATGGAGTTTGTTGAAAGAGGTTCTACTAAATAATGTTAAATAAAAGATTACTTCGGTAATTTTTTATTTAACATAACGGAATACGTATTCCAAACCTTAGATAAATTCAACAAGGTAGGATATACAATATATATTTAGTCTCAGTATTCATTTAATATTATGTATCTATATTAAGGAGGAAATGATATGACACCTGAAAAAAGTACTGACACAAAGGATTTAAAAGGAATGAAAGATATGAAAGAAATAAACAAGTCAAATGAAGCCGTAATAAATGTTATTAACAAAGTAACTAGTGAAGAAAATCACAAAATATTCTTTGGAGATTCCAATGAGGTTAATTCTGTAAGATATTCCGACTATAATGACTTTTTAAAAAATACAGAAAAGAAACAAAACATGAAGGGTTTTGATGAAGAATATAATGACTTTGTTGATTATATTATGAAGATTACCCATAGAATTTGGGAAGAAAAAGGCATTGGAATTATATATGATACATATCACAACAATGTAGTTATGCATGCAGGCTCACAAAACATTACGGGTATAAAAGAAGTTATAGCTGGAACAATTCAAACTTTGCATGCATTTCCAGACAGAAGGTTAATAGGTCAAAATGTCATATGGTCAAAGTTTGATAAGAATGGCTATTTATCTTCTCATAGGATTATATCTACTGCTACTAATTTAGGGGACAGCGGCTTTGGACCTGCAACAGGAAAAAAAGTAAACTTTAGAACTGCTGTTGATTGTGCTGCAGAAGACAATAGAATACATGAGGAATGGCTAGTAAGGGATAACCTATGGATTGTAAAGCAGTTAGGTTTTGATCCACATGAAATAGCTAAAGGATTAGCAAAGGCAACAGCACATAAAAGCCCTGCACTACAAAGCAGATTTGGATTTTGTGAAGCTATGGAAGGACAATTCGTACCTAAGGTATATGAGGCAAAAGATTCTTCTGTAGGGGAGATGATGCTGGAGATGACTAGCAGGATTTATAATTACAAGCTTTTCAATGAAGTAAAGAAGTATTACCATGAAAATGCTGTAGTTCACTATATTTGTGATAAGGACCTAGTCGGTTATAACGAGATTCAGGGCATGTTACTTAGTTTGTTTGCTTCATTCCCTAATTCAAGCTTTGATGTGGATAGAGTTACATGCAATCAAAGAGCTAAAGAAAATGAATGGGATGTTGCAGTTAGATGGAGGTTAAGA
>DAMAVY010000466.1:0-2702 GCA_032077725.1 Clostridium sp.
ACATTTTGTAATTTTAACATTTTGTAATTTTAACATTTTGTAATTTTAACATTTTGTAATTTTAACATTTTGTAATTTTAACATTTTAAAAAGTTGTTGGCACCGTGCGGGTTTCCGGGTTTTCTATTAATGAGACAAGGAGTTAAACTTTTATCTACATAGATATTAGTGTATAATATTACGTAGTTGTCTAATTTGAAAATATAATTATAATTAAAGGCGGTAGAACTTTGAATATATATCTTTTAAGGCATGGAGAGACGGAACAAAATTTAAAAGGGTATTATTATGGAAGCTTGGATGTAGATATCACACCTAAGGGAAGGATCCAAATTGAAAGTGTGAGTAACAAAATTAATAGTATAGATTTTGATAAAATATTTTCAAGTAATACAAAAAGAGGAATTTCCAGCGCTGAAATTATATTAAAAAATAGAGATGTATCATTTATAGTAGATGATAGATTAAATGAAACAAACTTAGGATTATTTGAAGGAAAGAGCTATAAAGATATACAAATGGAATATCCTATAGAATTTAAGATGTGGTCGAAGGATTGGAAGGGTTATGCCCCACCTAAGGGAGAGTGCTATGTAGATTTTTATAAAAGGGTAAAAGAATTCTTTGAAGAAATATTAAAACTTAAAGATGAAAATATTCTCATAGTTACCCATGGTGGAGTAATAAGATCCATACTCACTTATATTATGGGAGAAGATTTAGATATGTTTTGGAAGTTTGGTTCTAAGAATGCTGATTTAACCTTAGTTAAATATGAATATGAAAATTTATATATAGATTCAATAACTCACGTTGAAATATAAATAACAGGGGGAAATATTATGGGACAAGGTAAAATAATATTAGTAACAGGTGGAGCAAGAAGTGGAAAAAGCACTTTTGCAGAAAGTTTGCTAAAGGATACAGATGATGTTCTGTACATTGCAACATCAATTGTTACAGACGAAGAAATGAAAGATAGAGTAAAGAAACATAGAGAGAGAAGAAGTCCTAAGTGGGGCACTTTAGAAGCTTATAGTGATGTTGCAGATAAGATAACAGCCTTTGATAATAAATATATGCTTTTAGACTGTGTAACAATAATGATGACTAATCTATTGTTTGATCAAGAACAGGGATTATTATCTATAGGAGCTGACAATGATTTTGAATTTGTATCAATGGATGATGTAGATGAAATCACCATGGCTATTAAAGATGAATTTAAAAAGTTAATAGAAAAAACAAGAGAATTAGATAGAACCTTAATATTAGTAACAAATGAGGTTGGCTCAAGTCTAGTTCCTGAATATAAACTTGGAAGAATTTTTAGAGATACAGCAGGGTTTGTAAATCAATATATAGGAAATCTTAGCGATGAAGTTTACCTAGTGTGTTGTGGACAACCATTAAAGATAAAATAAATAGATTAACCGTTTAGTGTGTGCTGAACGAAATATATAAAGTAGGTGAAAGTCATGAAAGAATATATATATGATTTTTTATTAATGGTTCAATTTTTTACAAGGCTTCCAGTAAAGAAAAGTCTTCCTTGTGAGTCTAAAAACTTTAGATATGGAGCTATTATGCTTCCACTAGTGGGATTTATAATAGGCTTAATACAATGGCTAGTGTATTTCATATCAATAAGGTTGTTTACCGTAGAGATAACCACTGTGTTAACTTTAGCTACAGGAGTGCTTATTACGGGATGTTTCCACCAAGATGGTTTTGGAGACATATTTGATGGATTTTTCTCTTTTAAGGGAGATAAGGATGCAATAATAGAAGTAATGAAGGATAGTCGTATAGGAACTTTTGCAACAGTTGCCCTTATATTTAACTTTTTAACAAGGTATGCTGCATTAAGTTATATAATAAATAATGAATGGAGCTTTGTTATACTTATCACTCCAGTTATAGGTAAATGTACCTTGGTATTTTTATTCTTAATAGGTAAAAATGCTAAAAAAACAGGTACAGGGAATCTATTTACAGGGAACATAAAAGTTATTCATTTTGTAATAAGTTTTATAATGACATTAGCAATTACTATATCATTTATAGGAATTCAAAATACAATAATTATAATGCCAATAGCTTTTGTAGTTACCCTATTATTTTTGAAACTTTGCAATCATAAAATAGGAGGAATTACAGGGGATTGCTATGGTGCTAATAATGAATTTGTGGAACTTGCAATTTTAATAGCCTTCACAGCATTAATCTAAAACTCCCCATCTCATTGACATGAGATGTTAGAAATAGTATAGTTAAACTATAATTGAATATTAAGTATTTAGGTGCCTACTTAAAATTAGGTGAAAAGGAAATGCGGTTAAATTCCGCAGCAGCCCCCGCTACTGTAAATGATGACGAGCCTTATATTAACCACTCTGCAAAGGGGAAGGGTAAGGTAAGAATGATTCATAAGCCAGGAGACCTGCCTATATACTCTTAAAGAGTTTTCGGCGGGAAAGACTATAAAATACCTTAAAATAACCCGGCACAGTCCGGTTTTTTTATTTGTCGAAAACAGCAACGGAAGTATGCTGTTTTTTTCGTGGAAGGAAAGTGATTTTATGCCAAAGATTATGCTTCAAGGAACAGGGTCAAGCGTTGGGAAAAGTATACTTGTAACAGCTCTATGTAGAATATTTAAACAAGATGGATATAGTGTATGTCCATACAAATCACAAAAC
>DAMAVY010000467.1:0-2697 GCA_032077725.1 Clostridium sp.
GGTAGAGAAGAAGGAAGAGAAGAAGGTAGAGAAGAAGGTAGAGATGCTCTAGCTAAAAGTACTATAAAGTTATTAAAGAAAAAGCTTAAAGATATTCCAGAGAATATAATAGAGTCTATAATTAATTTACCCTTAGAAAAGATAGAAAAAATTAATGGAGATATATTTGATATAGAATACTTAGAGGAGTTAAAGAAGTATCTTTAATTAAAGAGAATGGCAGCTATATAAGTTATATGGCTGCCATTTTCATATGTATTAAAGTATTATTTTAACGCTAATGCCACAGCCTCTTGTTTTATGTTAAGCTTGAGGTTTTAAAATAACCTTTATACAGTTTTCAGCCTTTCCATCAAAAATCTTATAGGCATGCTCACCTTTATCTAAAGAAAGTTTATGGGTTATTATATCCGTTGCATCAAATTCACCTTTTTTAATTAATTCTAAAATTGGATCAACATAAGAATGAGCAGGACATTGACCCATTTTTAATGTTATATTTTTAGAGAAAAAGTCTCCAAGAGGAAATCCATTATATTTTGAACCATAATCTCCTACAAGGGCAACAGTGCCACCTTTTCTTACAGCTTGGGCTGACATTTCAATGGCAGATTTTGAACCTCCTTGTAGTTTTAATACACTTTCTATTTTTTCAATGTTGGACATCTTACCATCCATTCCTACACAATCAATTACAGCATCAGCACCACCACTAGTAATTTCCTTTAAAAATTCTCCTGTATTATCATATTGCTCAAAGTTAACTGTTTCAACTTGGTTATATTTTTTAGCATGTTCTAGTCTATAGTCTACACAATCAACAGCAATTACACGTTTGGCACCTTTATAAATTGCCCATTTTTGAGCTAACAGTCCTACAGGTCCACAGCCTAAAACCACTACTGTATCCCCAGACTTTACACCAGCAATATCAACTCCCCAAAGTGAGGTAGGTAGTATGTCAGTTAAAAAAAGTACTTGTTCGTCAGTTAAGTCTTCTGGGATAACTCTAGGCCCTACATTGGCATAGGGAACTCTTAAAAACTGCGCTTGACCACCGTCATATCCACCAAAGATGTTGCCACATCCAAATATTCCACCAACTTCACCATATGGATTTGAATTGTCACATTGGCTCCACAAGTCATGTTCACAATACCAACAGTGACCACAAGAAACAGGAAAAGGAACTATAACCCTATCTCCCTTTTTAATTTTAGAGACATCTTTTCCAACTTCCTCAACAATCCCCATAGTTTCATGACCTAATATAAAGCCTTTTGGAAGGTTAGGAACAAAACCATGAATTATATGAAGATCTGAACCACAAATCGCGGTTGAGGTTACTTTTATAATTATATCGTCATGCTTTTGAATTTTAGGATCATCAACATTTTTAACCTTTACATTTCTTATGCCTTCATATACTATTGCTTTCAATATATTCACCTTCTTTTGCATTTAATATGGATAGGATTATCTGACTTAAGTATATAATCCTATGTTTTCAGAAAATACTCCATGTCTCTAAAGTATTGACATTATCAAAGAAAATATTGCATACCTTCGCTAAAATTTATATATATTCTTAATAAATACTTTAATGCCATATATGATACAATTAAAAGATAAAAATTTTTTTAGTATCAGACAAATAATAATTTGAGGTGAAATGCTATGGACAAATATACAAGAGAAGAATTGGTAGAAGCACTAGGACTTGTATCTTCAACTATCAGTAAATGTGAAAAAATGCAACCCAAATTTATGGAGGGTACCTCTCAATACACACTCCTTAAGAACAGAATAAAAGCATTGTATATTTCAAAATCATTGATAGAAAATGGAAATGATATAAACAAATATACAAAAGAAGAATTAATAGATGCGTTAAGACCCATATCATCAATTATTAGCAAATGTGAAAAAGCACAGCTAAAATTTGAAGAGGGCACACCTTATTACACCCGTTTTAAGAACATCATAAAACCAATGTACATTTCAAAATCATTGATAAGAGATGAAATTAGTAAAAGAGGTTAAAATTCATAATTTATTTCCTCCTCTAAATTATCTTATATTATTTATTTGCTATAGAATTCTAATTAGCACTAGTATGTCAAGTGTGGACATAAGCTTTGCAATTAAGGTGTAGTGTATAGGCAAAATCTCTTCCAACTCATTTACATATGAATACATTTTATTGTAATTATGCTACAATAAGTATATAGCATGGAGCTTGGGCTATCAATAGGCTAAAAAGTATAATTAAAATTGTGGGGGATGGATTTAAATGAGTGTAAAGCAGGTTAGTATTTTTATATTACTATTATTATCAATTTCTTTATTGTATAGCATTATAGGGCCAGGTATAACTATATTGATATTAGCAATAATGTTTTTTGCATTGTCTATATTATTTACCTTTAAAATAGAATCCTACGAAAAGTATTTAAAATTTATGAATCCAAGGTTATACAATGCATACAAAGAAAAAGGCAGCGACTTCATGGGAAAAAAGAGAAATACCACTATAATAAGTTACTATATATTGTCTGCCTTAACAGGATTTAATGCATTTATGCAAATAAGGTTGATGAATGAAATGAATACAAAATTAGTATTTAGCTTTAATGAGTTTTTACCATTTGCATTAGTGGCTTTAGTAGTTGTATTTCTAATAAATTATATTTGTGT